>JAGGXO010000172.1 GCA_021163015.1 Candidatus Bipolaricaulota bacterium | reverse complement strand
CTTCTACACCGAAGATGGTGTAGTGCGAGCGGTGGATGGTGTTGACTTCACCATCGAACCGGAGAAGACACTTGGCATAGTGGGAGAGAGTGGATGCGGTAAGTCGGTGACAGCCTTGTCAATCATGGGCCTCGTCCAGAGCCCTCCGGGAAAGATTGCCGCGGGCGAGATCATCTACTCCCATGATGGCAAGGATACTGATCTTACGAAGCTGAACCCAAAGGGACGCGAATATCGATCAATCCGCGGCAATGAGATCGCCATGATCTTCCAGGAGCCCATGACGTCACTCAATCCAGTGTACACCATCGGAAACCAAATCATGGAAGCGATCATTCTACACCAGCACCTGAACAAACACGAGGCGAAGCAGAAAGCGATTGACATGCTCCACTCAGTGGGAATTCCTGTGCCAGAGCAGCGGGTTAATGAGTACCCCCATCAGCTCTCGGGTGGAATGCGACAAAGAGCAATGATCGCCATGGCTCTATCCTGTAATCCATCGCTGCTCATCGCCGATGAACCGACGACGGCACTCGATGTGACAATTCAAGCGCAGGTTCTTGACTTGATGAACGACCTGCGGCGCGATTTCAAGGCATCGATCCAGTTCATCACGCATGACCTTGGGGTAATCGCAGACATGGCTGACGATGTTGTGGTCATGTATCTGGGAAAGATCGTCGAATCGGCTTCGGTCCGAGAGATCTTCCACAACCCGAAGCACCCATATACAGAAGGGTTGATGAACTCGATCCCCTCCCTCAAGACGACAAAGAAGGAGCGCCTCATCCCAATCAAGGGTGTGGTGCCTGATCCATTCGATGTTCCTGATGGTTGTGGGTTTGAGCCGCGGTGTCCGCATGCCATGGAAATCTGCAAGAGAGAGGTCCCTACACTCAAAGAAGTGTCTCCTGGACACCTGGCCTCCTGCTGGCTATACACGTAAAGAGGTGATTACGCTTGTCTTCTGACAACATTCTACTGGACGTTAAAGGCCTCAAGAAACACTTCCCGGTGCGTAAGGGGCTGTTGCGGCGTGTCGTGGCCCAGGTTAAGGCGGTCGACGGCGTTGACATGTACATCAAAGAAGGGGAGACTCTGGGTTTGGTCGGTGAGAGCGGATGCGGGAAGACAACCACCGGCCGCTCGATCCTGCGGCTCATCGAACCAACAGCCGGGGAGATATCCTTCAAGAGCAAGAAGCTCGGCAAAGAGGTCGACGTCGCTGCGGCATCGCGCAAAACGCTGAAGGCGTTGCGGCGGGATATGCAGGTCATCTTCCAAGATCCATATTCGTCATTGAACCCACGGATGACCGTGGGATCGATCGTAGGCGAGCCTCTCTTGGTACACGGAATCGCCAAAGGGCAAGAACGCGAGGAACGCGTACGGGAGTTGCTCGCCGCTGTAGGCCTGAAGCCGGATCACATGAAGCGCTATCCACATGAATTCTCCGGCGGTCAACGCCAGCGCATAGGGGTGGCTCGCGCATTGGCGCTCGATCCGCAGCTCATCGTGGCGGATGAGCCTGTATCGGCACTCGATGTGTCGATTCAGGCACAGGTATTGAACCTATTGGAGAGCCTGCAAGACGAGTTCGGCCTCACATATCTGTTCGTTGCACATGATCTCTCAGTGGTCAAGCACATAAGCGACCGGGTAGCAGTGATGTACCTCGGTAAGATCGTCGAGCTAGCGGCAACCGAACGACTATTCGGAAACCCAAGACACCCGTATACCGAAGCTCTAATGTCGGCAGTACCTGTCGCCGATCCGGACTATAATGTGGAGCGCATCCTCCTTGAGGGTGACGTGCCTAGCCCAGTAAATCCGCCGTCAGGTTGCTACTTCCATCCACGCTGCCACTACGCAAAAGAAATTTGCAAGACTGAAGAGCCGATCTACCGTGACCTCGGAGATGAGCACTTCGTCAAGTGCCACTTGGCCGACGAGTTGAATCTCCGCCCTGTTGTCTCTGAATGATCCTCCTCCTCGGAACGAGGAATATGGGAAAGATTAGAGAATTGAAGGAGCTCCTAGCCGATATCAAAGGCCTGGAGCTTCTCTCTGTTGCCGAGCGGCCGTTCTCCGAAGTGGAAGAGGATGGCAAGACATTTACAGATAACGCGCTACTGAAGGCGCGGGCAATCTCAAGGCAGACGGACCTCTCAGTCCTTGCTGATGATGCCGGATTGGTGGTCGATGCTCTCGGAGGAGAGCCTGGAATAAGATCGGCGAGGTATTCGGGGGAACCGGTCGACTATAACCGTAACAACGCTCTGCTCCTTGAGCGCATGCGTGGAATCACAGACCGAAGGGCGCGTTTCGTCATCGTCATAGCCCTCCACCTTACCGATGGACGGGAATACGTGCGAGAGGGGACCCTCAGTGGGCGGATCACAGAAGCTCCCGCTGGAGGCGGCGGCTTTGGCTACGATCCCCTGTTCATTCCGGACGGATATACACGCACCTTGGCACAGATGAGCCTGGAAGAGAAGAACAGGATCAGCCATCGCCGGCAGGCAATCGAGGCAACAAAGGGTATTCTCGCAGAGATTATAAGGGAATATCCTTAAGTTGCGTTCTCACTTGGGAAGACCTTCGCCAGTTCCTGAATGGCGCGTCTCTGCGCTGCAGAGAGCCTCTTTGGCACGATCACGTTTACCTTGATGAAGTGATCACCACGGCCTGATCTGTGCAGATCAGGCATTCCCTTCCCGCGCAGGCGGATCACTGCTCCCGGTTGAGTCCCAGCTGGAATCGAGATCGTCTCAGCCCCCCAAAGTGTATCGACCTTCACCTTCGTTCCCAAAGCGGCTTTGTGGTAGTGCACACTGATCGTCGAGTGGATGTCGCGCCCCTCTCTTCGAAACCGCGGGTCGGGGATGACCTCGATTACGATGTACAGGTCACCCGCCGGGCCACCGTTCGGGCCAACATTTCCTTGTCCCCTCAGCCGCAGACGGGATCCATTGTCTACACCAGCGGGAACGGTGATCGAGATCTTGCTCTTCTCCTTGATCCTTCCGGTGCCATGACAGTGCTGGCAGGGATGCTCAATGATCTCTCCCGCACCTTTGCATTCAGGACAGACCCTGACATTTACGAAGCTTCCAAGGAGGCTCTGCTGACGGTACTCGATCTGCCCCCGACCGTGGCATGTAGGACACGTGCGTTTCGATGTCCCTGGCTCCATTCCGCTTCCGTGGCAGACCTCGCAGGTAACAAGACGGGGAGCGGTGATCTTCATTTTCGTCCCGATGGCGGCATCTTCTAAGGTTATCCGTAGCTTGTACTCGATATCCTCTCCCTGCGCGGTACGCTGCCTGCGCGTTGCAGAGCGTGACCCGCTACCCCCTTGTCGGAAGAAGAGATCGAAGATGTCGTCCACTCCGCCAAAGCCGAACTCGGAATACGCCTGCCGTGCGCGGTTGAAATCCGTCTGGCCGAAATCGAACCCCTGCGCTGGACCGGCGTGGCCATAGCGATCATACTGGGCGCGCTTGTCCGGATCCGAAAGGACCTCGTAGGCCTCGGCCACCTGCTTGAACTTGCTTTCGGCTTGGGTCCGTGCATCCGGGTTCTTGTCCGGATGGAGTTCCTTCGCCTTCTTCCGATAGGCGCGCCTGATCTCCTCAGAGCTCGCATCACGCGAGACCCCAAGCACTTCGTAATAGTCGCGTTTGGCCACGCTATCCCCTTCTCACTTATTTGTCCTCGTACTCCGCGTCAACGTATCCGCTGTCATCGTCTCCATCAGAGCTTGATTCATCACTCGACGCGGAGCTATCGGCACCAGGAGTCGCATCACCAGAGGCGCTCGCTTGCTTGTACGCCTCCTCGGCTAGTTCTTGCGAGCTCTTGGAGAGTTCGTCCATCGCCGCTTTGATCTCTTCGATAGACGCGTTCTGGGAGAGTTTGTCCCGCAGCCGGCGAACTTGATCCTCTATCTGCCCCCGCTTCTCCTGCGGCACTTTCTCTCCCAGGTCTGAGAGGCTCTTCTCCACTGCGTAGGCGAGTTGGTCAGCTTGATTGCGTGTCTCGACCTCTTCTGCCCGTTTCTTGTCTTCTTCTGCGTGTTCCTCGGCCTCTCGACGCATCTTCTCGATCTCCGTATCGTCCAAACGCGATGACTCGGTGATCGTGATCGAAGCGATCTTCTCGGTCGCCTTATCTTTGGCGGTTACGTTGAGGATCCCGTTGGCATCAATACTGAACGTAACATCGATCTGTGGGACACCGCGCGGTGCTGGCGGAAGCCCAGTAAGTTGGAACTTCCCGAGCGACTTGTTATCTGCGGCCATCTTCCGCTCTCCCTGCACCACATGGATCTCCACGCTCTGCTGGTTGTTCTCAGCAGTCGTGAACGTCTTCGTCTTCTCCGTAGGGATCGTCGTGTTACGCTCGATCAGAGGCGTGGCAATTCCACCAAGGGTCTCGATCGAAAGTGTCAGCGGCGTGACGTCAAGGAGGACGATGTCATCAACCTCACCGGCCAATACTCCGCCCTGAATCGCCGCGCCTGCGGCAACAACTTCATCAGGGTTGATCTCACGGTTGATCTTTCCGGGGATACGTTCGGATATCAGTTCCTGCACCCGCGGAATCCGCGTCGATCCACCAACAAGGACAACCTGGTCGATGTCATCCTTCGTCTTCTTCCCCGCGCGCAGGGTTCCGTCGACGATCTTCACCGTCCTTTTCAGCAGAGGATCGATCATCTGCTCAAACTTGGCGCGCGTCAGCTTCTTCTCCAGATGCTTGGGGCCGCTGGCGTCGGCAGTGATGTAAGGAAGGTTGATCGTCGTCT
>JAGGXO010000122.1 GCA_021163015.1 Candidatus Bipolaricaulota bacterium | reverse complement strand
CTCCAGATCCATAGATACCGGCTCTACCTGCGCGATTGCCACAACGCTGGCGAGCAGAAACAGAGAAAGGCCAACAACTAATAACTTCTTCATATTCTCCTCCTTTCAAGAACGTAGGCTACGATAGCCAATGAAGCAGGTGCCTCATCTCTTGTACCACATCCGCACACTTTACCGATGCTTGTTCACCTGGTCAAGAAGCTGTCTTGCCAGTTGTTGATCGAGTGCGTTGTAGAGCGGGTATTCATCCCCGATTGGGTCGTTGATGATGCTCTTTAGAACACGCGCCGCGTCGTCCCACAGCCCCTTCTCCATCAGGTAATACTCGGCGAAGATAAGCCTGTTCTCGAAATATGCATTGCAGTTCGGATCAATCGGACAATCGGCGCAATCGCTGCAGTAGCCTGGCTCATCTATCACGGGGCAGATGTAGGATAGCGTTCGTGGCAGATCTTGGCCGAACTTCAGCAGGGGAAACGGCGGGAGTCCGCCCCAAAAGGCAGCAAGTGAACGATAGGGGCCATAGGCGATGTACGTCTCATCCACAACCAGGGATCGCTCGGCAAGAGCAAGGAGCTTCGGCGGATCATTGCGTGCAATGGCTCCGAGCTTATCGAACTCATCCTTGCGCGCCCAGTTGGCGTAGGTCCAGTAGAGGGCGGCGACATCGGCCTCTTGATCAACAGCAGCGATGAAGCCATGCCTCTTCTCTTCGGTGACGAATTCCGGACTCATGCGCAGACTCTTCAGTCCCCACAGCCTCCCTTTGTCAAACACCCTTGCTGCCGCTCCGTCTTGATCGCGGAGGAATACGTCACCCAGGGTGTAATAGCACTGAGAGAGTTTGTTCACCCAGTCCTTCTTCTCGGGCGAGATCGAAAGAGCCACATATGCGTCTTCGTCCGTATCATCGAACGATGGAGTAACACCGAGAGCATCTTCGAACGCTTCAATGGCTTCCTCCAGTTGTGTTTGCCCACCGGTGTTGTACTCGATCATGATATCCGAGCTTGCAGGAAAGAGTTCAAGCGCCTCATCGATCGTCATGGACATGGTGGAAAAGGTGGCGACAAGAATGAACAGCGACAACAACAGTACTTTTCTCATGGATCCCCCTCTTGTCTCTGTAGCACATCGCGAACTTTACCTGATCATCGGCCTTGGACACAAATCTCAAGGCTCATCCATGGGCGGCAAATCGTCAGAGTTTGCGTTGAGCGCTCAACGTGGTATATTTCCACAGTCGCAATACCTAACGACTAAGGAGGATGACATGGCTAACCCAGCAGTGGATAAGGATCTGTGCATCGGTTGCGCACTGTGCACTCAGGTCTGCCCCGACGTGTTCGAGATGGGGGCGGACGGGATAGCGCAGGTGAAGGAAGGAGCCGACACCAATGCTGCCTGCATTCAGGAAGCAGTCGATCAGTGCCCTGTGGGCGCGATCAGCGCTTAGTGGAGGCTTCGAGTCAGCAGCGCTGGCTTGATAAGATGCGTGAAGTAGCGTCACGGACTTCCCGTGGCGCTACTTGGCTATTTCCTTGCGCATGTCTGGTGGCTGTTGCCTATTGACATGTCGCATGCTAGGATATCAGCAGAATGCCAGAGAAAGAGCGGATCGGACTAGTTCTTGGAAGCGGAGGGGCACGTGGATCGGCTCACGTGGGGGTACTCAAGGTCCTGGTGGAGAACGGGATTGAACCCGATGTTATAGCAGGGACGAGCATGGGAGCCGAGGTTGGCGGCGCTTATGCTGCTGGCGTGGGGCTTGACAGGATCGAACAGGAGTGGCGCTCCACGCACTTTACTAAGGTGTTTAAGACACTATTCCCGACAGTCCCCTGGGCCGGATGGAGCTCGGGGCGTGAGGTTATGCGCACTATCCGATTGCTTGTCGGCGACCGAACCATCGAGAGCTTGCCAATCCCATATGCAGCACTGGCGACTGACTTGGAAAGTGGTCTTCCGTTTCCGATCACAAAAGGCCCTCTTGCCACAGCGATAAGGGCGAGTGTATCCGTCCCTGGCTTGTTCGTTCCCATCTGGATAGATGGGCACCTATTGATCGATGGGGGCGTTTCGAACCCTGCTCCGATAGACGTCGCTCGAAGCCTTGGAGCGACGAAGATCATCGCTGTTGATGTCCTTGTACGTCCGGATGAAGTACAGCTTTCAGGTATCCCCGTACCCGATTACCGTGACCGTATCCTGGGAATCACCAAGGGGATGGAGAGGCTTTCTTTGAGTGATGAACAGCGACGCAAGTTTTACCCGAACGTCTTTACGGTATTGTTTCAGATGTCGACAGTCTTTCAGAAGCGCGTCAGTAATCTCATGTTACAGCTCCATCCGCCAGACGTTCTTATTCAGCCGGAGTTTTCTCCTGATCCCCCCAGTTACAGTGACGTGAAGCATGGAATTGAAGCGGGTGAAGAGGCAGCGCGGCGTGCTCTGCCAGAGATACTTGCGCTCGTCGATCGGTAAGGCACGCGGTCTGCGATGAATCGCGAGATACTGCTCCCATCCACGCTCACACTCGGAATCATAGTCATTTCGTTTGGTGCGATCATCATCCGTATGGTGAGCGGGGCGTCTGTTTTCGCAATCTCTGCGTGGCGGTTGGGTGTGGCTTCTGCCATTCTTCTGCCGATCAGCCTAGGAAGAGGGACGCTCAAGTCGATCAGCAAGCCAAATTTCCTCTTGAGCGCGCTGAGCGGGTTCTTCCTTTCCCTTCACTTCATCCTATGGATCGCATCGCTTGATTACACGTCGGTCGCAAGTTCGGTGGTGCTAGTGAGCACGAGTCCGATCTTTGTTGGCCTGGGAGCACGACTGTTCATCCACGAGCCGCCCTCTAGGCTCTTGAAGATTGCGATTGCCCTTGCGGTTGGAGGAGGAGTAGTGGTGGGTTGGGGGGACATGCGCCTCGGAGGGATGGCTCTGCAGGGAGATCTCTTGGCCGTCGGTGGGGCGATCATGGCAGCGGGGTACTTGTTGATCGGTCGCCGGGTGCGGCGGGAGGTTCCCCTCTCCGGATACGCGTTGGCAACATATGGAACGGCCACTGTGATCCTGCTTATTATCTGCTTGGCGACGAGCCAGCCGCTTGTCGGCTTCTCTGTGCAGGACTATGTGTGGCTGATTCTCCTTGGCGTGGGACCGCAACTGATCGGTCATACATCGCTCAACTGGGCTCTCGAGTACCTGCAGGCATCTGTCGTATCGATCGTAACCCTTGGTGAGCCGATTGGCGCCACCATCCTTGCCTACGCTTTTTTTGGTGAAGCACTCACTCTGACCAAGACAGTTGGTGGAGCGATAATCCTCATTGGGATCTATCTTGGGATGCGCACCGGAAATAAGGCAGTGATAGCGGACTAGAGTTGCGGTGGCTGTAGCGCTCCAGCATACTAGCGGGACTTGGAGGGAGGATGAGACGATGGAGACAGGACTGATTGAACGGGGGAAGAAGAAGATCGAGTGGGCAGCGACCCACATGCCTCTTCTTGCGCGTCTGCGGGGCAAGTTTGATGAGGACAAGCCGCTTTCCGGGCACCGCATCGGGATGAGTATTCACTTGGAGGCAAAGACAGCCTGCCTGGCGCTCCTGCTGAGAGCGGGCGGAGCACAGGTTGCTGTTACCGGGAGCAATCCTCTTTCCACACAGGATGACGTTGCTTCCGCGCTCGCCTCTGAGGGAATCGCGGTGCACGCCAAGCACGGGGCGAGCGAGGCGGAGTACTTCGACGATCTGCGAAGCGTCCTTGCCACAGAGCCGGATCTCATCCTCGATGATGGTGGAGACCTGGTCAAGTTGCTGCATAGCTATGTAAGTCTGCAGATTCGCGGCGGGTGCGAGGAGACGACAACCGGCGTACATCGCCTGCGCATCCTTGAGCGTGAAGGGAAACTACGCTTTCCGATGTATGCCGTGAACGATGCTAAGATGAAGTACTTGTTTGATAATCGCTATGGTACTGGACAATCGGTATGGGATGGAATCATGCGCTCCACGAATCTGCTCGTTGCCGGAAAGAACGTGCTTGTGGCTGGATATGGTTGGTGCGGACGGGGAATCGCCATGCGTGCCAGCGGGTTGGGAGCGCGAGTTCTCGTCTGTGAGGTCGATCCCGTGCGCGCGGTGGAGGCCGTCATGGACGGCTTCTGGGTCGGAAACATGGAAGAGATGATCGAGAGAGCAGACTTTCTCATAGCTGCCACTGGATGCTCCGACGTCGTTACCGAAGGAGCACTTAGTCGCGCTAAGGATGGCCTGGTCATGGCGAATGCCGGCCACTTCGATGTGGAGATCGATAAGAGAGCCCTTACTGTCCTTGCCGTCAGGCAGGAAGAAGTGCGCGATGGGATCAGGCAATTCACGTTTGAGGACGGTCGCAAGGTATACTTGCTTGGGGATGGTAGGCTGGTCAATCTTGTCCTTGGCGATGGACACCCGGTGGAGATCATGGATATCTCCTTTGCCTTGCAGGCGTTGACCTTGCAGCACATCGTGGAAACTGACCCACTCTCTCCGGCCGTCTACGGTGTGCCTGGCAGGATTGATCAACGGGTAGCAGAGATGAAGCTTGCCAGCCTTGGGATAGGAATCGATTCCCTCACACCCGACCAGTCAGCGTATCTTGGATTGTGAGGAGATGGACCATTCCGCACGAATGGACGTGCTTGAAACAATAAACGAGAGGTGAGTCGTGTGAGGGATAATTCCATAATCAAGAAGGCGCTGCTGCTGCTCATACCAATGCTATTGCTTGTGGTGGCAATAGATGCAGGTGGTACGCAGCAGACAAGTCCCAACCTGTTTTCCCCGCTTCCGCAGGTCTACCAAACGATCAAGAACTACTTCTACCAACCGGAGAAGGTCGATGATCAGCAGGCGCTGTACGGAGCACTGAAGGGATTGGTCGAGGAGCTTGACGATCCCTACAGCGAATTCTTCAATCCGACGGATCTGAAGAACTTCGAGAGTAGCCTTGAGGGAGAGTTCAGCGGCGTGGGTATTGAGATTTCGATCAAGGACAAGGTTCTCACCGTGATCGCTCCTCTTTCGGGGACACCGGCGGAGGAGGCTGGGGTTCGCTCTGGCGATAAGATTCTGAAGATTGATGGTGAGTCGACGGAAGGGATTACCCTCTCCGAAGCGGCGATGAAGATTAGAGGAGAGATCGGTACGATCGTGACACTGACCGTTCTTCACAAGGATGATACACAGGAGGATATTCCCATCGTAAGGGGAAAGATCACGGTAGTATCTGTAACGAGCAAACTTGTGGATGAAAACAGGATTGGCTACATTCGCCTATCTCGCTTCGATAGCAATGCGACACTTGAAGTGGACAAGGCGCTTGCCGGTTTCGACCTAGAAAACCTCGATGGCATAATCCTCGACATGAGGAACAACCCAGGCGGACTCCTCTCTGCAGCTATTTCGGTTTCCAGCCGGTTTGTGGACAAGGGAGTGATCGTATCCACGAAGAGTCGTATATCGGGCGATCAGAACTACTACTCAAGTGGCAACAAGATCCCCGACCTTCCACTCGCGACTCTTATCAACGGAGGCACAGCTAGTGCCGCAGAGATCACGGCCGGCGCGATTCGCGATCACAACATGGGAATCCTCATTGGAGAGCAGTCCTTCGGCAAAGGAGTGATCCAACAGATTTTCAACTACGGGGATGGCTCTGCTCTTAAGCTGACCATTGGGGAATACAAGACGCCCAACGGCTTCGCCGTGCAGGGTGTGGGGTTGACTCCGGACATTGAAGTGGGAGAGGATGATGACCCGCTGGACGTTGCCACCACATGGATCGAGGCGCATGCCGGCACGCTGATGCCAATCTCGCTAGGAGACGGAAAGTGAGCATCTCCGTAATCGGAGCTGGAGGTTGGGGGACAGCGGTCTCCCGGCTTCTGGCGCTTGATGGTAGCGATGTGACGCTTTGGGCACGGCGCCCGCGTGTGGCCGAAGCGATCGACAGGGAGAGAGAGAATGTCGACTACCTGCCAGGGATTGAGCTTCCTCGCAAGCACTTGAGTGTCACCTCTTCGCTCCCGGAGGCGATTGCGGCAGAAGTGATAGTTCTTGCCGTTCCGTCGTTTTCGATGCGAGGAATCATGGCACAGATCGCTACGTTGGTGACCGAAAAGAAGGTCTATGTCAACCTCGCTAAGGGACTCGATCACGATTCACACCGAACGATGTCTGACGTAATCGCCGAGGCAGTCGATGCGCGAGGCGTATTCACTCTTTCCGGACCAAGCCACGCTGAGGAAGTAGGGCGCGACATGCCAACCGCAGTTGTCCTTGCCGGGTGCGACCAAGAGATGGGGAGAGATCTGCAGTCGCTCTTCTCCACCCCACGCTTTCGAGTCTATTACTCTGAGGACATTCACGGCGTGGAATTATGCGCAGCGGTGAAGAACGTTATCGCCATTGCCACCGGGATCTCCGACGGCCTAGGGTTCGGGGACAACACCCGTGGGGCACTGATCACCCGTGGTTTGGCGGAGATGGTACGTTTCGGGCGCGAATTTGTGACGAGCGAGAGGACCTTCTTCGGGCTAGCTGGACTCGGAGATCTTGTTGCAACCTGTACAAGTAAGCACAGTCGCAATCGCTTTGTTGGCTTCCGCATCGGTGGGGGAGAGCCTATCTCACAGATCATGGGAGACATGAAGATGGTCGCCGAGGGTGTCTACGCAACGGAGATCGTGCATCTACTCGCCGAAGAGAAAAGGATCGAGATGCCGATAACAGAGGCCGTCTATCGCATCCTCTACCAGCGAGCAAGCCCACGGGAAATGATCAACGAGATGATGACGCGCCCGCCGAAGCACGAGGAGGCATAGCAAGGGGCATGGAATATGATGTCGTTGTGGTTGGGGGAGGACCGATCGGAGCGGTGGCCGCCAGGACCGCAGCGGAAGCAGGTGCAAGGACCCTCCTTGTCGAGAAGAGTGATGGATCTGGAGAACCAGCGCGCTGCGCTGGTCTCCTCAGTTCGCGTGCTTTGCCCACCCTTGGCGCATCGGATAGCAGCATACTCCACGAGATACGTGGGGGGCTCATCCATTCTCCCTCGGGTGCGCGGCTTTCGCTTCGCTCCAATGAGGTTAAGGCAGTTGTCATAGATAGGCCCTCTCTTGATAGGGAGCTTCTCGCTCTTGCTCGCGATGCGGGAGTGGAGATACGCACACAAACTCGCGTCATATCCGCCAAGACGGGATCCATCTTGCTTGACATAGACGGCGTGGAAGATACGGTGCATGCAGGGATGATAATCGGAGCCGATGGTCCTCGAAGTCTCGTTGCCTCCTCGTTCTCGCTTTCTCCGCCCGAGGAGATGCTGATTGCCAGCCAAGCAACCGTGGATGGGCCGGCGCGTATGGAGGATGAAGTCGATATTTTCTTCGGAAGATCGATCGCTCCAACATTCTTCGCTTGGGCCATACCAGCACATGGGCAAGAGGTGCGCGTCGGACTAGCTGCGCCGATCGGTACTGATACGAGCAATCTCCTATCTCGCCTCTTGGACCGACAGAGCTTCGGTCAAGAAGTCGCACGGATACATGGTGTGATTCCCATATCGCTTGCACCTCAGACGGTTGGCGATGGTGTTCTTCTTGTTGGTGATGCAGCCGGTCAGGTGAAGCCGTCCTCGGGGGGAGGATTGTATACCGGTGGTGTGTGTGCACGTATTGCAGGACAAATTGCTGCTAATGCGGCTGTGGCCGGCAAGACGACAAGGAGTGACTTGGCAGCGTATGAACGGAGGTTTAAACAAGAGATTGGGGAGGAGCTTCGTTTCGGTCGGTCAGCACGATCTTTACTGAGCGACATTGATGATGAAGGAATCGACGCTGTGCTAGCTGTACTGGACCAACCGGAGATCAGGGAGCTGATTGTGCGCCATGGGGACATCGACTATCCAAGTCGCCTTGCGCACGCGTTTGCCTCTCGCAGGGGATTGTGGCCTGCCTTCCGCCCGCTGATCTCAATTCTTGGTGGTATGGACAAGCTTTCCGAGATTGCGCGCATGACGCTTGCCGGTAATGGCGATGCCTACGTATAATAGGGGTAAGACTATGGGCAAGAAGGGACGTTCTAGACAGCGGAAACAGCAATCGAAGGTGCGGCGCTTCTATGTGCCATATGATCGGATCATCGTCTATTTGATCGCGGCATTCGTGTTCTCTCTCCCACTCTTTATCTGGCCGACAATCACGGAATACGGCTATGCCAAGACGATCTTTGGGATTGTTGGAGTATCGATCCTTCTCATTCTATGGGGAATCTCTGCTCTGGTCAAGAACGAGTGGAGGATTCGCCTCCCCTGGCTCGTCTACCCTGCACTGGGGTTAATAGTCGTCTCCTTGTTGTCGCTTGCCAACGCGACGAACGGGCGAGTGGTCATCCAGAGCTTGGCGCTCGTCCTGTTCTTCTTCCTGTTCTATCTTGTCGTGTCAAACTTCGTGAAGCGAAGAGAGGATGTGAACCTTATCCTCTATTCTCTTCTCATGTCGGCATTCCTTGCTTCCTTGTATGGCCTGTTGCAGTACCTCGGCGTGATGCGCGGAGCTCAGGGTGGACATGGACTAGGTGAAGTCATCTCCACGATGGGGAACCGTAACTACCTGGGTGGATTCCTCGCTTATCTTCTCTTTCCCGTTACGATCCTCATCGTGCGCCTCAAATCTAGCATCCTGCGCGCTCTTGCAATCGGGTTGATCGCCTTCTCTTTTGGAACGGTGATGTTGCTGCAGCAGACAGGAACAATCGTCGGTCTCGTTGCAGGAGCGATTGCGTTTGTCGTTGCTTGGGCGATCTTCCGCCCGGTCGAACCGATCAAGAAGAATAGGATCTGGCTGATCGCTCTGTTGGCCGTGCTTGCGTTCACCTTCCTCGTTGAGGCACCTTCGGGACCGCTGAACTCCGTCGTTGGGCTGTCAGCGAGCAGCAGCAGCTCATGGATATCGCGGGCATGGGCGCACAATGCAGGCAAGACCAGATCATGGGACTGGTGGGTCGGATGGGAGATGTTCAAGGACCATCCGCTCTTCGGCGTGGGAATGGGAAACTATAAGCTCAACTTCGTCCCTTACAAGGCCGCCTTCCTTGCCACTCCACAGGGAGCACCATATGACTTCTACATTCCACGCGCTGCGCAGGCTCACAACGAATACGTGCAGGTAATAGCTGAGATGGGGGCTTTAGGCATCATCGCTCTTCTCTCTATCCTTGTGATGTTGCCGCTCTTCTTCTGGGTTCGCCTACGCGGCAATACAGATGAGGGTGATCGACTTGACCTGATTCTTCTTGGAAGCGGTGTTGTTGTGTTCCTTGTGCACGCACTCTTTAGCTTCCCCGCACACCTGCCGGCATCGTCCCTCGTCCTCATCCTTTCATTGGCACTAGCCTCAGCCCCGGCGTATGGCGAACGTGCCGCGCGTGAGGTAAGGCTGTCCGGGTGGCCTCTCAAGGGAGCTGTTGCTGCGGTCGTCTTGTTCTCTCTGGCAGCAAGCGTGATCGGCATCCGCGACTATGAGGCGAACATTCTCCTTGGAAAAGGGATCCGCCAACTACAGATGGGACAGACGAACCTCGCTGAGGCGACCCTGAACAAGAGTGCCGCGCTCGATTTCTGCCCCCGCCAAACGTACTACTACTTGGCGACGGCCCAGATCAATCTCAAGGAGTACGACCAAGCCTTGGAGAGCCTTGAGAAGTGTGAGAATCGCTTCGCGGATGAGTCGGTCTATCTGATGCGTGCCAATGTTGCAGTAAATCTTGGAAAGACCGATGTAGCGCAGCGCGACATTGATCTGCTTCTTTCGAGCCATCCGCAGGCGACAATCGAGGCACAGGCTCAGTACTTGAACGCGATGATTTCATTTCGCAATAAGGACTACATGAAGGCCACGGAGCAGCTCGAAGACCTCATCAAGAAGCACCCCACCTTCGAACGGGCATACATGTCGCTGGGTGATCTCTATCGTGGGCGCGGCATGCCTGTCACTGCCCGCAAGTACCTAGAACAGGCACTTTCCATCATTAACAAGGCCCTCTCCAGAGCGAACAAGAAGCTGTCTGCCGCAACATCGATGCCCGTCAGCGAGTACGGCAAGCTGCGCGGACAGATTGACTCGCTCACGCAGGAGAAACAAGCGGTAGAAGAATCTTTGAGCACTCTTCCTGTGACGAGCTCTCCTTGAAGGTGAGGCCGTTCCTTCCTATACTGACCGCGCCATGGGAATCGATCGTATAAAGAAGAGCTTGGATTTCATGTTCGGCCAGACGAACGCGCAGCAGTTGAAACACTACGCGCGCGATCTGCGAGAGATAAACGCGCTCGAGCCGAAAGTGAAGAAGCTCTCCGATAGCGAACTTGCTGCCAAGACCAAGGCCTTCCGTAAGCTCTTGGAAGATGGTAAGACATGTGAGCAGATTCGCAATGAGGCGTTTGCCGTCGCTCGCGAGGCTGCCGTGCGAACGGTGGGAATGCGTCCGTTCGATGTCCAGATAATCGGGGGACTCGCCCTGGATGATCGCAAGATCGCCGAGATGCAGACTGGTGAAGGGAAGACGCTCGTTGCTACCCTCCCGGCATATCTGAACGCTCTTGTCGGAAAGGTGCACGTGGTGACGGTAAACGATTATCTCGCTCGTCGCGATCGCGAGTGGATGGGGCCAATCTACGAGTTCCTCGGCTTGTCCGTGGGCTTGTTGCAGGAAGGGATCGCGCCAGAAGAGCGAAAGGCGGCCTATGCTGCTGACATCACCTACGGGACGAATAATCAGTTCGGGTTTGACTACCTGCGCGATAACATGGTCCTCTCCATCGATCAGAAGGTGCAAGGGCCACTCGATTACGCGATCATCGATGAAATCGACAATATCCTTATTGACGAGGCGCGCACACCGCTGATCATCTCTGGCTCAACTGCTGAATCGATAGATAAATACCGCAAGTTTGCCAGCGTCGCCCGTCGCTTCAAGAGAGATGTTGATTTCGAGATCGACGAGGAGACGAAGCGGCTCACGCTCCTTGACACAGGGATCCACAAAGCGGAACAGGCCCTGTCAATTGATAACCTCTATGCGCCGGAGAACACCGACGCACTGCACCACCTGGAGACGGCTCTGCGGGCACTGCACATGTTTCAGAAGGAGCGGGACTATATCGTCAAGGACGGGCGCGTGATGATCGTTGATGCGTTCACCGGACGGCTGATGCCCGATCGTCGCTACTCCGATGGCCTGCACCAGGCGCTGGAGGCGAAGGAAGGGATGATGGTGCAGCGTGAATCGCAGACTCTGGCCACGATCACGCTCCAGCACTACTTTCACCTGTACAAGGGTATCTGTGGCATGACCGGAACGGCGAAGACCGAGGAGGAGGAGTTCAAACAGATCTACCATCTCCCGGTGCTCGTTATCCCGACGAACAAGCCGCTCATTCGTGAGGCAAAGCCGGACGTTATCTTTCGTACAGAGAAGGCTAAGTTTCAGGCGATAGCAGACGAGATCGAGAAGCTGCACAGCAGTGGGCGCCCGGTCCTTGTTGGGACGGATTCGATCGAGAAATCGGAGTATCTGTCCAGGCTGTTAAAGAAGCGCGGGCTGGAACACACGGTACTGAATGCGAAGTACCACGAAAAGGAAGCCGAGATTGTCAAGGACGCTGGGCAGCGCGGGGCAATCACTGTGGCTACGAACATGGCCGGTAGAGGAACGGACATCAAGCTTGCCGACGGTGTTGCGGAACTCGGTGGGCTGCATGTGCTTGGCTGTCAGCGCCACGAGTCACGCCGGATTGACAACCAGCTCCTTGGGCGCGCCGGGCGTCAGGGAGACCCGGGCTCATCTCAGTTTTACCTTTCGATGGAAGACGATCTGCTGCGCATCTTCGGCGGTGAACGCATCGCTGTGGTGATGGATAGACTGGGGATGGAAGAGGGACAAGCGATAGAGCATGAGATCCTATCCAGCGCGATAAGACGAGCGCAGAAACGCGTCGAGGGGAGGAACTTCGACATCCGCAAGCATTTGCTGGAGTATGACCTTGTCATGGCTAAACAGCGTGAGGCGATTTATGCCCTGCGTGATCGCTTCCTCCTACCGCCGCGTGATCAGATAGATCGGATATCGGTAGATGCCCTTGATGAGTACTTGCAAGACCTGTTCGCCGACGTTGCAGAGAACCTGACATCGGACTACATCGATCGCTCTCGGCCAGTTGATGAATGGAACCTAGACGGGCTTGCCCGCTTGCTCTCCACTTACATGCCAACGGACAAAGAAACCCTTGTCGGGAAGGATGCAGCGGAGTTGGTGGAGTACGTTTCGGAAGTGTTCGAGCGAGCACTCTCCAGGCAGAAGGATCGTTTTCAAGAGCGCTTCCCACTTATTGCTCACTACATCATCCTCACCACGATCGATGAGGCATGGCTCTCTCACCTGTACACGCTCGATGACCTCAAGGAAGGGATCGGGCTAACAGCGTATGCTGGAACCGATCCCCTTGTTGTATTCAAGCGTGAGTCATTCGTGCTCTTCCAGGAGATGCTCGCCCGCGCCGCTCAGAAGATCGTCAGCTCTCTTCTTAACCCGCGCCTCACGGTGCAGGGAGAAGAGGAGCCGCAGCCCAAGCGAAAGATGCTTTATGTGCATACTGACTCCGCTGGAGGAACAACAACCACATCGACGGCGCAGAAGCAGGAAAGAGCAGTGCATGCGAAGAAAACCCCGGGGAGAAACGATCCCTGTCCTTGTGGATCGGGAAAGAAGTACAAGAACTGCTGCGGGAAGAACGCCTAACGCGCCTCCAGCAAGAGTTCGTCATCGACGATGTGCTGCCTGCTAAACAGATCTACAAGATCGACTACCGTCAGGGATCCCTTCTCGCCCCCGTTGAAGTCGTAGATGATTTCCCCTTTGTTCATCATGAGTAACCTGTTTCCGAGGGCGAGCGCGTGTTCCATGTTGTGAGTGACCATGATCGTCGTCACCCCCAAGCGCTCGACGAACTCCTGGGTCAGGAGTGATACTTTGGCCGCGTTGGCCGGATCGAGGGCCGCGGTGTGTTCATCAAGAAGGAGGATCTCTGGCTGAGCAAGTGTGGCCATGGTCACGGTGAGAGCCTGTCTTTCTCCCCCGGAGAGGAGTGAGACAGGATCATCGAGGCGATGTTCGAGGGCCATGCCGAGCGAGAGCATGCGCTCGACCATCTCCCTTCGTTTGCGCCGGGTGATTGCCAGTCTCAATGAGCGATGTGCCCGTTTCGAGGCAAGAGCTAGATTCTCAGCGATCGTCATCATAGGGGCAGTGCCGGCGAGAGGGTCCTGCGTGATCCTGCCGATCCACTGTGCGCGCCGATACGCTGGGAGTGTTGTTACATCCCTATCTTTGACGCTCACTCTCCCAACCGTTGGGAGGATCGTTCCGGCTATGATGTTGAGAAGGGTCGTCTTCCCGGCACCATTGGAGCCGATCACTGTGAGGAAATCGCCCTTTGCCAGATCGAGGTTGACTCCGCCTAGGGCCAAGACAATGTCCTGCCCGGAGCGGAAAGCCTTGCGGACGTTTTCCAGCCTCAGCATGTCTTTACCCTCCTTGCCATCCGCTCTCGGAATGCGGGAACGACGAGCGCGACGATAACGATGAGAGAGGTGACAAGCTTCAGGTCGCTCGCCTGGAAGCCAATCACATACCCGTAGCGGAGGGCGAACATCACCGCTGTGCGGTAGATCAGCGATCCAATGAGGACGCTCGTCGTCATCCACACCACCTTGCGCGAGCGGATCAGCGATCCGCCGATGATCACAGCAGCGAGGCCGGTGACAATCGTGCCAATCCCCATCCCTACATCGGCGAACCCGCTGTACTGGGCGACGAGCGCACCGGACAGGGCGACCAACCCATTGGATAACGCCAGACCGGCCACCTTCATTCGTTTTGTATTCACCCCTTGCGCGATCACCATATGCTCATTGTCGCCGGTCGCGCGCAGGACGAGCCCAATCTCTGTCTTGAAGAAGAAAACCAGTATGAACATCACGGCAAGCGTGACGATGGTGACGAAGAGCAGAACCGACATGTTCCCCAACGAGTGAAACTCCCGCGCGACAATACGAACGACTGTGTCAGTGCGAAGGAGTGATATGTTGGGTCGTCCCATAATGCGCAGGTTTATCGAGTAGAGCATGATCATCGATAGAACACCAGCAAGAAGATCGGTGATCCCCAAGCGGGTATTGAGAAGGCCGGTAATAACGCCGGCCACAGCCCCCGCGGCAAAGGCGATCACCAGCACTAGGAATGGATCGAACCCGTGTGTAACAAGGAGGGAGGAGGCGATGGCCGCTCCGGTGACGAAGCTCCCATCGACCGTCAGATCTGGGAAGTTGAGGATGCGGTATGTGATAAACACCCCCAGTGCAGCGATCCCGTACAACAACCCCTGTTCGGCTGCATGGATAAGAATAAGGGCCATCGCTCCTCCTAGTGTGGCTACTTAGCCCGTTCCCACATGGTTCCGCCGTAGAAGATCTTTCCGGCCTTGTCGATCACCGACTGAGGAAATGTCAGGCCGATCTTCGCGGCTGCATCGAGATCCAATACGACCAACGTCTTGCTTTGATACGTCACAGGTATCTCATTTGTTTTCTTGCCGTTAAGGATTTGCTGTACCACGCTTCCGGTGAGTAATCCATGCTCGTAGTAGTCGAACCCAGTGGCAAGAGTGACGCCAGAGCCGATGCTCGTGGGATCGGCGACGAGGAATGGGATCTTTCCCTCTTCTGCTGCACCGACCACCGAGGCGATTGCGGAGACGACGGTGTTGTCCGTGGTCACGTAGAGAGCGTCAACGCGGCCGATAAGGGACTGTGCGGCGATGGGAACGTTGGCGCTCGTGTCAGCTACAGCCTTCACAATCGTCACTCCGAGATCCTTTGCTGCTGCCACAGCGAGGTCGGTTAGTACCACCGAGTTAGCCTCGCCTGGATTGTACACCATGCCGATCTTCTTGATCTTCGAGGACAGCTCCTTGAGGAGGGCAATGTCCGATGCCACCGGAATGAGATCGGAGGTGCCGGTGACATTTCCGTTTCCAGTCGGGTCCTTGTCATCGAGGACGAGCCCCGCTGCGACGGGATCTGTTACCGCAGCATAGATGATCGGCGTATCTGTCCCTGCGAACACCTGTGCCGCTGCCTGTGCTGTTGGCGTGGCTATTGCCACCACCAGGTCCACATTCTGCGACTTGAAGTCCTGCGCGATGGAAAGCGCTGTTCCCATGTCTCCTTGCGCGTTGGCAAGCAGGTACGTAACATCCGCCCCTTCAACGTACCCAGCAGCAGTCAACGAATCGATGACTCCCTGGCGCACCGCATCGAGTGCCGGATGCTCCACAATCTGGCAGATTCCGATCTTGATCGATGTTCCACTGGCGACTAGCGCCGACATGGAAAGCAGAATAACCCCAATAACTAGTAATGCCGATATTCGTTTCATGTTCTCCTCCTTGATAACTCCCTTTTAGTCTTCATTTACAGCTTTCTGCTCTTTCCTCACCTCCAAGGCAAAAAATAAAAGACCACAGGCACAGCCTGTAGTCCTCTTTGACACTCCCGCGCTACCGCCTAGTTATTAGGCGAACGCAGAAATGCCAACGCTAAACCAATACCAACGAGAAGAGCGCACGTCAATCGTTAACATACCTGCGGCCTCTCTCGTTTTCATAACACAGCCATCATAGAGGCCGAGGCATCGTTTGTCAAGGGCTGCCGAGATCACCTTGTGGAGGGCCAAGCGAGGACGGCTCTCCAGGCCCAAATGGGATGGCGAAGCAGATGAGACACTTTCTTGACGCCTCATGTCATCTCCTGATTCTCGGTGGATGTCTTGACGCTTCGTTGACAAGCTCGTGCCTCCTCGTTATCATTTAGCAAACAGTATAAGAGAGTGCTAACAATGGAGAAGACACTTCCAGAACGGCAACGTCTGATTCTAAAAGAGATTGTTGATCGCTACATACGATTGCGAGAACCGGTTTCATCGCGGATGATTCTCGATGATTACGGCCTCTCCGTCAGCTCGGCGACCGTGCGTAATGACATGAATGATTTGGAGGAGGCAGGGTACATCGAGAAGCCGTACGCCTCTTCCGGTCGTATTCCGACGAAGAAGGGATACCGTTTCTTCGTTGATTGGTTAATTGATCTCTCGGAGCTGACGAAGAAGGAGCGCCTGGAGGTCGTTGAGGCTTATGAAGTTCAGTGCCTCGAAGTGGGAGAGACAATGCGACAGACCGCCTTTCTCCTGGGAAATATCACGGAATACGCTGGGTTTGTCATTCCCCCGCGACCGGAGGAGACGCGCCTTGATCGCGTCGTTCTCGTCCAGATGGGACCGCGGACGGTTCTGCTGGTGATTGTCTCTGACATTGGCATTGTGGAACACGGCATTGTCTCACTTGATGATGATATTTCGCGGGCAGATGTCGAGAGGATAACGGAGATCATAAATACGGAGTTGCACGGCGTGTCCCTCAATGCAGTGCGTGGCTTGACCCTGCAGGATCGCTCTGATGGGTGGTACGAGAGACCTATACGACAGGCCCTTCTAGTTCTTGGCCGCCTGCTTGAGCGTCGTTCAAGCAAGCGGCTGTACTTCGAGGGGGTGTTGAACCTCGTCTCTGACCTGCAGCGATCGGTCCCCGATGAGGCAATGGATCGCTTCTCCGGGCTGATACGTGCGGTACAGGATGAAGATGCATTTGTTGAAGAAATTTACAGGAAGCGGGGGGACAGGAGCGGACTAGTGGTCTCCATTGGTGGATTGCGTCGCGAAGGGATGGAAGACTTCAGTGTGATCACATCCGACTATCGCCCGCATGGCGGGGTGATGGGCGTAATCGGACCGATATGGATGAACTACGGGAGGGCGATGTCGGCATTGAGCTATATCGCCAATCGCTTGGAGACGATCCTCGTCTCGTCGTGCCCGCGCGACTTGTCAGAGGGAGTAGAAAAATGAGCACGAAAGATAAGAAATCATCAGAGGAAGACATGAAGCGCGAAGAGGAGAAGCAGCCCTCAGAAGATGGCAAGAATAGTCCTTCTCTCGAAGAACAGCTAGCGGCGAAGGACGAAGAGATTCGTTCTTACATCGATCGTTTGCAGCGGATGCAAGCGGAGTTTGAGAACTATAAGAAGCGCATGCTGCGCGAGACGGGGCAGCTTGAGGAGCGGATCGTCGATCGAGAGGTTCTCGACTTCATACCGCTGTATGATAACCTGCAGCGCGCGTTCGCTAACTACTCAGATGAGACGGACGCTGCTTCATTCGTTGCAGGAGTGGAGAAGATCTTTGCCCAGTTCGATCAGATACTTAGGGCGAAGGGAGTGGCGCCTATCTCATCGGAGGGACAAGTGTTCGATCCGACGAAGCACGAAGCGCTCCTGAGCGTGGAGAGTTCGGAGGAGAAAAATACGATCCTCGAGGAGTTCGAACGTGGGTATGCAAGAAACGGGCGCGTTCTCCGGCCGTGCAAGGTTAAAGTGAGTAAGGGACAAACTGAGAAGGAGGAGGAATCATGAAAGAAAAAATAATCGGAATAGATCTTGGTACGACCAATTCATGTG
>JAGGXO010000003.1 GCA_021163015.1 Candidatus Bipolaricaulota bacterium | reverse complement strand
GCCAGAAGACATTCTCCTTCTTCGGGTCTTTGTCGACCCACTTTGTCGAATTCGACACGGTTTGACCACACTCCTATAGGTTGATGATCTCGCGCAATACTAGCCAACCGTAGCTCTTGGCGCAACGAGCCGCACGGAAGACTTAATCACATCGCTGGCATTGCCACCCCCATGGCATGGGCGTCACCAGCGCAGTGACTACTAGGCAACCCTCATGCCATGACGGGCAAGAATGCGTATTGCGACTTCCTTAACATTAAACAGCAGCATCAGGATGTACGAAGAGAAGCTGAGCTTTCGGCGAAGCTCAGAGCGCGATAGCGCGCAGAAGAGGCCCAAGGATGGGGAGCGTGTATAGAAAACGGTATTCGCGCTCTCCTTTTCTAACTTTGCGAACAAACTCAGTGGTTTCCGCAAATGCCTCCTCTTCGGTGTCGTGCCACCTTCGAACGTTGCTTGGGCCTGCGTTATAAGCGGCGAGCGCTGTATCAATGTCACCGAAACGATCGATGAGATACCGCATGTACCAAACTCCAAGACGGATATTCGTTTCTGAATCGTAGAGGTCGTCCACAGTGAACCCATCCATGCCTATCTTGCCGGCGATCCATTCTCCTGTTGTTGGCATGATCTGCATCAGGCCGATCGCTCCCGCTGATGATGTGGCGCGAGTGCGGAAGTGGCTCTCAGCACGAATGACTGCAGCCACTAGGAACTGATCGGTGGAATATTCGCCTGTCCAGCGGTTAATCGCTTCACGGTACGGGAAGGGACAGAGTACTTTCAATCCCGCCATTCCCAATACAAACAAGATGAGGGCCAGTAAGAGCCATCTCACAATTCTCGTGAGCAGTGTTTGTCGGTTCATCATGGCCTATAATACCCTAATGGGAGGAGAGGACGAATGAAGAGACGTGGAGGGATAGTATTATGAAGGCTTTCTTGCGGCATCTCGGTGACACGTTTGTCAGCGGACTGCTCGCGATCCTGCCTGTAGGCGGTCTAGTGTATATCTTGTGGTTTCTCTATCACTTGATCGACGGCCTTGTTGGCAAGCAGACCGCGTTCGGGCAGATGGTACAGAAGGCTCTTGGTCACTGGATCCCTGGTATGGGGATCTACATGACTTTGTTCCTCATTCTTATCGTAGGGTTGATCACGCGGAATTTCCTCGGCCGTACGCTTCAGTACTACATGGATCGTCTTTTCTCTTCTGTTCCCGTTATCCGCAAGATGTACTCGACGCTCAAGCAGTTTTCAAATGCGCTTCTGAACCGCAAGACAGCAGCCTTCCACAGGGTAGTCATGTTCGAATATCCAAAGGAAGGGATCAACATCATCGGATTGGTAACAAACGAGGACCTGGGAACACTAAACGACAAGACAAAGGAAGAGTCGATCCTCGTCTATGCGCCTACGGCGCCGAACCCACTGTCTGGGATGATGTTGCTAGTACCAAAGGATAAGGTCACAGAGCTTGATATGGCCGTCGATGATGCCCTTTCCATGATCCTCTCTAGCGGCTCGGTCCTACCGGCAAGTCTGCGCAATTCTGAAGACCAAAGTCCTCGCCCTCGGTTTAGTCCATTCAAGCGGCGCAGGAAAAAGGAGTAACTATGCCGATCTTCAAAGACAAGCAGTACTTTCGTGTCAACCTGGAAAAGGAGGCGGATGAGGCCCTATGGCTGCGCTGCAAATCATGCGGCGAACTCGTCTTCAAGCGTCGCGTGCGGGAGAATAACAACATATGCCCTAACTGCGGTGAGTACTTCTTCCTCACTGCCAGGGAGAGGGTCGAATCCCTAATCGACGAAGAGACTTTCGAGGACGTATCAAAGCCGATAGTTGCCGACGATCCGCTTGGTTTTCAGGACGAGAAACCTTACCCGCAACGATTGGAGGAGGCACAAGAGAAGACAGGGCTCCCGAGCGCGATTATCCTTGCGAGTGCGAAGATCGAGCAGATGCCTGTTGTGCTCGGCGTTATGGAGTTTCAGTTTATCGGCGGCAGCATGGGGTCGGTGATGGGCGAACAAATTTGCCACGGGATGGAGGAGGCGATCAGGCGACGCTGCGCGTTCATCCTCGTTTCATCCTCCGGTGGAGCGCGAATGCAAGAGGGCGCGTTTGCCCTGCTACAGATGGTGAAGACAACAGCCGTGCGTGCCCGATTGGCAGAAGAGCGCCTCCCGTTCATCTCGGTGATGACTTATCCCACTACCGGCGGCGTGCAAGCATCGATAGCGAGCCTAGGGGACATCATAATTGCGGAGAAGGGAGCGATGATCGGGTTTGCTGGACGACGCGTGATCAAGGAAACAATCGCCGAGGAGCTCCCGAAGAACTTCCAGACTGACACCTTTGCCATCGAGCACGGGATGATCGATCGGGTTGTTAAGCGGGAGGATCTGCGGAGCGAACTTGCCACCGTTCTTCGGTTTTTCCAGGAGGGGAGAGATGAGTGACGAAAGAACCCTCGATCTGTTGGAAGCGAAGATCCAAGAGCTGCGTGAGCTGAACAAGGTGGAAGGTCTGGATCTGTCAGCGGAGATCACCAAGCTAGAGAAGAAGCTCGCGAAGATGCGAACCGAGTTATACGCAAATCTTGCCGACTGGGAGCGAGTGCGGATTGCACGGAACACCAAACGCCCCTACGCGCTTGATTATATAGCGGAGATCTTCTCCGGTTTCTACGAGCTTCACGGGGATCGCATGAGCGGAGATGATCGCGCACTGCTGACCGGCCTTTCCGAATTGGATGGCGAAAAGGTTGCGGTCATCGCGCAGCAAAAGGGACGTGACCCCGCGGAGAACAAGGAACGCTACTTCGGGATGGTTCGCCCGCAGGGGTACCGTAAGGCAATCAGGATGATGCGCTTGGCTGAGCGTTTTGGTTTTCCGATAATCAGCCTGATCGATACTCCTGGGGCCTATCCAGGTCTGGAATCAGAGGAGAATAACATCGGAGGAGCGATTGCCGCAAGCATCAACTCAATGATCGAGGTATCAGTTCCGACGATCGCCGTCATTATCGGTGAGGGCGGATCTGGCGGGGCAGTGGCAATTGGAGCTGCCGACCGCCTGTTGATGCTGGAGAACGCTATTTGCTCTGTGATCAGCCCCGAAGGGGCTGCGGCGATCCTCGGGAAGAGCAAGGAACGTGTCAAGGAAGCGGCTGCTGCGCTGAAGCTCACCGCTCCGGATCTCCTCGACCTGGGAGTGATCGACGAGGTCATCCCAGAGCCACTAGGTGGTGCGCACAAGGACCTGCAGCAGACAGCGTCCGCACTCAAAGAGAGCATCATTCGCAACCTAGGTGAATTATCACAGGCGTCCACAGATAGCCTGTTGGCCTCACGGTTCGAGCGCTATCGAAATGTAGGTCGTTACAGCATTCTCTCTGGCTAGGCTGCAGCAACCGCAATCATAGACAGGAAACGGAAGCCATCGTATTGAGAAGATGCTCAAGAAGAGTTATAAGATCATTTGGAGGTTCTAGAAGATGACATTCTACGGCGGCAAGGAATTGAGAGAAGTATACAGGCTGGCGCAGGCAGGTGGCTATGCGTTTATGGCGAACAACATCGCGGAGCAGAATGTCCTGATCGGCCTTTTGCAGGGGTATGACGAGCGCAAGTCTGATCTTGTAGTGCAGGTATCTCCCGGGGCAGCGAAGTTTGCTGGAGCAGGAGATAAGCTTGCCGGGCTACGCAGCCTCTCACAACAGGTGAAGATCCTTGGTGATCGGTTTTCGATTGGCGTGTTCCTTAACCTCGATCACTTCACGACCAACGAGATGGATCTGATCGGGATTGCAATCTCCGAGAGGCTCGTATCGTCAATAATGATCGACGCTTCCAAGGAAGACTACGACGAGAACATCAGAATTGTGCGCAAGGTCGTCGATATGGCCAAGGGGAGCGACATCCTTATCGAGGCGGAGCTTGGAAAGATCAAGGGTGTAGAGGATGAGATTGCTTCCCTTGACGCATTCTATACAGACCCCGATGAGGCGGTCGAGTTTATGAAGAAGACCGGCGCCGACCTGCTTGCAATCTCCGTTGGCACGCAACACGGCGTCTCCAAAGGGAAAGACGTTGTCTTGCGCACAGACATTGCTGATAAGGTGCACAATCGGTTGGTGGAGAATGGACTCGATGTTCCGCTTGTGCTGCACGGCACGTCCGGCCTATTGGCTGATCAAATACACGAAATCATCCGCTACGGGATATGCAAGCTGAACAAGGATACTCGCTACCAATATGAATATGCGCGCGCGGCACACGACTACTATGTCTCACATACAGCTTCGATAGTACCACCGAAAGGCGTTCCAGATGATGCCGATGGGCTCTTTTCTAAGAGCGATTGGACGCCCGTAAAGAAGGATTTCGATCCACGTGCGGTGGGAAGAGCGATACAGGAACGTATCAAGAAAGTGGCAATGGAACTGATCGATCAGGCGGGAAGCGCGAGTCATTCAATCGTTGGAGGAAGCTAGCATGAAGAGAGCAGGGATACTGACGGGAGGGGGAGATTCCCCAGGGATCAACGCGGCAATCAGATCTGTCGTCCGCTTCGGCTACAAGCAAGGAGTAGAGACGATTGGCTTTCGCGAGGGGTGGCTCGGGCCCATGGAGGACCTGACGAAGCCACTCGAGGTGAAGGATGTCTCTGGGATACTACACATTGGAGGCACAATCCTTGGCAGTTCGCGCACTAATCCATTCAACATCGATGGTGGAATTGAGAAGATTGTGGGGACTCTGCAGCGGAATGCGATCGATTTTCTTGTTGCTATCGGCGGTGACGACACGCTCGGTGTCGCTCATCGCCTCGCCGAGCACGGTATCAAAGCTGTAGGAATACCTCAGACGATAGACAACGATATCGCAATGACAGACTACGCGATAGGCTACGCCTCCGCCCTGGACGTAATCACCGAAGCCCTCGATCGCCTTCACACCACGGCCTTCTCCCATCACCGCGTACTCATCCTGGAAGTGATGGGCAGGGACGCAGGGTGGCTGAGCCTGATGGGCGGAATCGCTGGCGGTGCCGATGTCATACTTGTTCCCGAGCAGGAGTTCGACATCGAAGAGGTGCACCGAAAGATTCTGCATCGACAAGCGCGTAAGAAGCACTTCAGCATCATCATAGTCGCTGAGGGGGCGATGCCCAAGGGTTTGGACGGGCAGGTTCTCGCAGAGGCGGAGGTCGACTCGTTTGGGCATGTCCGTCTAGGTGGCGTAGGACAGTACATCGCCAACCAGCTGTCCAAGCTAATGGAGATGCCAGTTCGCGTAACGAACCTCGCGTATCTTCAGCGAGGAGGGAGTCCAGCCCCGTTCGATCGAATCCTGGCAACCAGGTTTGGCGCAGCAGCGATTGAATTTGCCCTCCAGGGGAAATTCGATGTAATGACAGCCGTCCAGGGAACGAAGATCGTGGCTGTTAGCCTGGAAGAG
>JAGGXO010000176.1 GCA_021163015.1 Candidatus Bipolaricaulota bacterium | reverse complement strand
GCGGATGAGAAGAGCGTGATCTCGTTTGACATGGGCGGGACAACGGCAAAGGTGAGCTTGATCGATCGCGGCAATCTGAAGATCAACACGGATTACAATCTAGAGAAGACGTCAACGTGGGCTGGATATCCGCTTAAGGTACCAGTGGTTGATATCGTTGAGGTAGGAGCAGGGGGGGGCTCGATCGCCTGGATCGATCAGGGAGGAGCATTGCATGTAGGTCCACGCAGCGCTGGCGCTGATCCTGGTCCTGCCTGTTATGACCTAGGAGGGACTGAGCCCACGGTCACGGACGCGAACCTTCTAACCGGCCGCCTGAGCGCTGATTACTTCCTTGGTGGGCAGATGAAGCTGAGCGTTGAAAAGGCAAGAACAGCTATGCGCAAGATTGCTGAGACATTTGGGCTCTCGATCCTGGAGGCAGCTCTGGGCATCCTGCGGCTGGCTAACGCCAACATGCAGGCAGCTCTGGAGCGGGTGAGCATAGAACGAGGGTATGATCCGCGCGACTTTGCGTTGGTCGCCTCTGGGGGTGCTGGCGCGCTGCACGGAGCGACACTTGCCAGAGAGTTGCACATGCGAAAGGTGATTGTTCCGCGCGCTCCTGGGCAGTTCTCCGCGTGGGGAATGCTGATGACGAATCTGCGCCATGATTTCATCCGAACACGGTTGATGTCATGCGATCCTTCACAGATCTCGCAGATCGCCGCAGCCTTCTCTGAACTGGAAGGCGAAGCTCAGCAGCAGTTCCGCGATGAGGAGTTTCCGTTGGAGCGCGTATGGGTGGAACGCTTCCTCGACCTGCGCTACCGTGGGCAAGAACATACCGTGCGCACCCCCGTTCCAGAAGGGGCACTGAAAGATGCAGCCGAGTTCAATCTCCTGATTGAGAAGTTCCACGAGCTCCACGAGCAGGCCTATTCTTTCCGACAGGATGATCCAGTCGAGATCGTGAATTTTCACGTTGTTGGCTGGGGACAGGTGGACAAGCCAGCGCTTGCGCCGCTCACGAACGATGGACGCAGTCTAGAACGAGCGTTCAAGGGTGAGCGACCGGTGGATTTCGAAGACACGGGAACCGTGCAGAGCGCAGTCTATGAACGCGGGCTCCTCCCGACAGGTGTCAAGATCAACGGGCCCGCTGTTGTTGAGGAACCGGCATGCACAACGATCGTCTGTCCGCAGCAAGCTATGACGGTCGATCGATTCGGGAATCTAGTGATTACGGAGGTAGCGAAGTGATGACCAAGCACTGCATTGATCCCTTCACCGTAGAAGTAATTAAGCGGGCACTGATTTCTGCTGCGGAACAGATGTTTGTTGCGTTCGGGCGCACGAGCAAGAGCTCGGTCATCTACGAGGTGCTAGACTATGGTTGCGCCGTGACCGATGCCAACGCGCGTATGATTGCTCAAGCAAATGGGATTCCTCCGTTCATTGGAGTTCTCAGTGATGCCGTGCAGGAGATCTTGGACAAGTTTGGACTGGAAGGTCTCGATGAGGAGGACGTCATCATCCTGAACGACCCGTACATGGGTGGAGCAACGCATCAGAACGATGTTGTCTTGGTGATGCCGGTCTTCTATCAGGGCAAACCTATCATGTTTGCTGCAAGCAAGGGACACTGGAACGATGTTGGTGGCAAGGATCCAGGCAGTTGGTCCCCCAATGCGACCGAGATTTACCAGGAGGGTCTGCAATTCCCCGCGGTTAAGCTGTTTGAACGAGGGAAAGAAGTGCAAGGGATTGTCGATATCCTCACCCGCAACATCCGCATCCCAGAGATGATACTGGGAGACATGCGGGCTCAGGCCGCATCGCTTCAGGTGGCGGCCAGCCGCATCACGCAGATCTGCGACAAGTACGGTTTGGATACGGTCCTCGAATCGATTGAAATCTACCTTGAACAAGGAAGACAAGAGGCCCTCGAGGAGCTGAAATCTCTGCCCAAAGGGGAATTTACAGCTGAAGAATACATAGATGACGACGGGCTGGGCGGAGATCCTGTGCTGGTGAAAGTTAAGGTGACGATCACGGATGATGAGTTCATCGTTGACTACACCGGCACGGGCAAGACATGCCGTGGGCCGATCAACGCCCCGTTGTCCGCGCTGATCAGCACTGCCAAGTTCGCGTACAAGGCGGTGGTCAGCCCGCACGGTTCATCGAACGAAGGCCTGTTCGCGCCGCTGAAGGTAATCGTCCCCGAGGATACCGTGTTCAATCCCAAGCGTCCCGCTCCGATCAGCACGTATTGGGAATCGGACAGCTACGCTGGTGACGTTATTTGGAAAGCACTTGCCGATGCGATCCCTACTAGGATCACAGCCGGGCACTTCTTGAGCGTCTGCGGGACGACCGTGAGCGGTATCGATGATCGTAGCGGTGAGTGGTTCTTCTCTGTTGAACCGAACGCCGGTGGTTGGGGTGCAGGACTGGGAAAGGATGGCGAAAGCGGACTTGTCTGCTCAGGAGACGGGGAGACGTACGTCCTGTCAATTGAAGTGGCGGAGACCCGCTACCCGTTTGTTGTCGATCAGTTTGCGCTGAACATGGTCGATGGTGGACACGGCAAGTGGCGCGGTGGGTATGGGCTGGTGAAGGATTATCGCATCACCAACTCCGGTGCCTACGTCACTGCAAGCTTCGGGCGAAACAAGTTTCCACCATGGGGACTCGCTGGCGGGATGGGCGGAACTCCAAATTCCGTGGAGATACGAGCGACGGATGGAGAGATCGAACGTCGCGGCCGCTTCTCCAAGGAAGAGCTCCATGCAGGTGACGTGGCACGGTTCATCACCGGTATGGGCGGTGGGTACGGTGATCCGAGAGAGCGCGATCCTCAGGCTGTATTCGATGATGTTCTGGATGGCTACATAACGGAAAAGATTGCAGAAGATGTGTACGGCGTGGTTGTACTGGGAGATCCTTTGCGAATCGATCTGGCAGCCACGAAGGCTTTGAGGAAGGAGTAGAACTGTGGAGCTGTGGGAAGCGATCAAAGGACGTAGAAGCGTGCGTGACTTTCTCGATCGTCCCGTCACTAGAGAAACTATCGAGCACCTTCTCGAAGCAGCAATATGGGCTCCGTCTGGCGGGAATGCTCAGACATGGAGATTCGTGGCGATAATCGATCCCACAGAGATCAAGAAGATCAAGATCGTCAGCCCAGGGCTTCTCGGTGATCCTGCAGCAGTGATAGCAGTTTGCCAAGACCTTGTGCAGGCTCGCGCCAAAGGAGGCAATCTGGGGGAGACGTTCTTGGCTCCAATCGATGCTGCCATGGCGACACAGAATCTGTTGTTGGCCGCATATGCAGAAGGCTTGGGAGCGTGCACCATAGCATCCTTCCATCGGCGCGGGGTCAGCAGGCTGCTTGGACTAGCAGAGGGGATAGAGCCGATTCTTATTGTTTCCTTGGGATATCCAGCCCAGTTGCCAACTGCTCCTGCACGTCGGCGGGAGGGAGTATTCGTTTTTGGAGCAAGCCGTGAATGAAGCTAGATTGGAACAGGCAGTATTCGAGTTGGTTGGCTACATGGTGACAAGCGGGAGAAACCTCATCGATGAAACGCCTCTCTACGGACCATTCAGACTGGTGGATGCCGCAAGCCGCCTCATCTTTATGCTAGAGGAGGAAGGGATAGTCAGCGATAGACTGAGAATAATGCGAGAAAGGATCGACAGTGACAAGTATTCAGTGATGAGAACGCAGGAGGAATTCAAGGTGTTTCTCGACTCTC
>JAGGXO010000152.1 GCA_021163015.1 Candidatus Bipolaricaulota bacterium | reverse complement strand
GTTCCAAGGACATCGTCAAGATGGTGATGGATGGAGATCCTCTAGTCCAAGCGGACGTGACGTATCCGCCTTCCATGATCGCAACGGGTATCAGCGCTGCTGTCATGTCGATGCGTGGAGAGATGCCAGGAAGCTGGTACTATCAGCACCAGTGGCCCTCCAAGATCATCGTCCCAGCAGAGCTCGTGACGCCTGAGAACGCCGCGAACTACTACGAACCCGATTCCATCTACTAGGTATCAACTTGGCCGTGGAGGGGAAACCCTCCCGGCCTTCTTTTGTGCTATCATGATATTGTGCGAAGCAGGGCACACTCAATGCGTATGGAGCAGACATGTCTGATATTCTTGTGAGAACCGCCCACCTGGCAAAGGAGTTCACCGGCGTGCGAGTCCTCAACGATATCAACATCGAGATCGAGCGAGGCGAGGTCTTCGGCATTATCGGAGAGAACGGAGCTGGCAAATCTACGCTGATCAAGCTGCTCAATGGAACGCACTTCCCCACGGAAGGAGAGATCTTCTTCGAAGGGGAGAAGGTCCATCTGAATACCCCCGTAGCCAAGAATCTCGGCATCTCGACCATTCCGCAAGAGTTCAATCTCGTTAAAGACCTTAACGTGTACGAGAACATCTTCCTCGGGCGAGAATATCGGCGTCGCGGAGGCTTGCTCGATCATCGCCACATGAAACAGCGAGCAAGAGAGCTTCTGCATAGCCTTCAGGCAGAGGTGTCCCCTACGATGAAGATCGAGATGTGCAGCGTTGCCGAGAAACAAATGGTAGAGATCGCAAAAGCAGTCGCCTACAACTCCAAGCTTCTCATCATGGACGAGCCAACTACTGTGTTGACGCCAATTGAGATAGGAATCTTATTCGACCTGATCCATCGCTTGCGCGAGAAGGGTGTGACGATCATATACATCTCGCACAAGTTGAAGGAGGTGCGTCAGGTCTGTGATCGAGTCATGGTCCTGCGCGATGGAGAATTCATCAGTTTGGACAGAGCTTCGGATATTGTCGAGCATGAAATGGCTAACAAAATGGTCGGACGCGAATTGGAGCAGATCTTCCCGCCGAAACCAACACCATCTGATGATGTTGTGATGCGCGTGGAGAACCTCTCCGTCCCCGGCCTACTGCACAACATCAGTTTCGATCTGCGCAAGGGGGAGATCCTTGGATTCGCCGGACTGGGGGGAAGCGGTCGGACTGAGCTGGCAGAGACGATCATCGGCATCCGAAAGAAGAGCGCCGGAACAATCTTCATAAAGGGAAAGAAGCGGACAATTAAGTCCCCGAGCGATGCGATAGCGAATCATATCGCCTACCTTCCCGAGGATAGGCAGGGGACTGGGGTACTCGTCGACTTCTCGGTGACAAACAATGTCACGCTTGGCTCACTGAAGAAATACGCCCATATTCTTATCAACCATCGAAAAGAGACGGCTCAAGCGCGCAAGTACGTGAAGGAATTCGACATCCGTACGCCATCTCTGAAGACGAAGCTGCGCTTCCTAAGCGGGGGAAATCAGCAGAAGGTCTCACTCGCTAAGAGCCTCGACTCACGGCCGGAGATCTTCATCTTCGACGAGCCAACGCGGGGGATAGACATAAACGCGAAGATGCATATTTTCTCCTTTGTGCACGACCTTGTTGAGTCGGGGATATCGTGCATCTTCATCTCCTCGGAGTTGGAAGAGGTAATTGGCGTATGCAATAGAGTGATTGTGATGAGAGAGGGGCACGTAGCCGGAGACTTGATTGGAAGCGACATCAACGAGGAAGAGATTATGCAACGCGCAACGGGAGTTAAACAGGGGGTTGCAGTATGAACCACAAGAAGCTAAATGCTGCTGAAGTCGGCGCAAAGGGCTTAGCCGGGTTAAAGAAGATTGAGATGGACAAGTTTGGGCCATTCCTTGCACTTCTTGTGCTATTCGCCGTCTCGGCGCTGGCTAGTCCGTACTTCCTTCGCCTCCGCAACCTTACAAACATTCTACGTCAAGTCTCCTACACGGGGATCATTGGACTAGGAATGACTTTCGTCATCATATCGGGAGGAATAGATCTCTCCGTTGGTTCGATGCTCGCCCTGGTCGGGGGGATCGGGATCTTGCTCCTGAACTATCTCGGCGGCGGGGCTGGAGCGATAATCGCTGTCTTCTTCGGAGCTGTTGTAGTGGGAGCGGTCGCTGGGGCAACAAACGGTTTCGCTATCACCAAGGGGCGTGTGGCTCCGTTCATTGTCACCCTCGGGACGATGTCCATCTTTCGTTCATTGACGCTCTTCATCAGCAATGCGGGCGAGTTTCGCTCTCATAGTAGTCTCTATCCGAGCGTTGGCATGGGGTACTTTCTAGGATTGCCAAACCCGGTCTGGATTTTCCTCTTCCTAACGGCGCTGTTCCATCTTGTCCTGTATCACACACGCTTCGGCCGCTATGTTTGCGCGGTCGGTTCTAATGAGCGGGTGGCCGTCTACGCTGCCATCAAGAGCACATGGATCAAGTTCTATACCTATGTGATCGTCGGAGCTACCGTGGGGATCTCGGCTGTCCTCCTCTCGTCTCGCTTAAACTCGATCAGCTCCACAAACGCGGGCGCTGGATACGAGCTCGATGCGATCGCCGCAGTTATCATCGGAGGGACCAGCCTATCAGGTGGAAGTGGATCTATCATCGGCACACTGATCGGGGCTCTCATCCTCGGCATCGTCAATAACATGCTGAACATGCTCGGCGTGTCCCCCTACTTGCAGGGAACAGTTAAGGGAATAGTCATCATCGGCGCAGTCCTCATTCAACGCAAAGGGAAACGTCTATTCTAACTGGCAGCAAACGAGGGTTGGAACACAAGAAGTAAGATAAGAGGAGAGTAGGTGGGTATGTCAGCTCAACGGCAAGAAAGATCGCATGGCAGCAGAATGATCACGATGAAAGAGGTGGCACAGCGCGCGGGAGTGTCGATCACCACCGTCTCTCACGTGCTCAACAAGACTCGCTTTGTCAGTGATGAACTGGCAAGGCGTGTCAATCAAGCCATCGAAGAGCTGGATTACCGTCCACATCAACTGGCGCAAAGCCTGCGGCGGGGTAGAACGCAAACGATCGCCGTCCTTGTCTCTGATATTGTTAACCCTTTTTTCCCTCAGGTAGTGCGCGGGGCTGAAGACTCTGCCAAAGAGCACGGCTACAGCCTGATCCTGTGCAATACCGACGAGAACCCCCAGACTGAGAGCTTCTACGTCTCACTGATGATCGATCGTAGGGTGGATGGGTTCATCATCGCTCCGTCGATGGTGCCGGAAGCATCACTCAAATCATTGGTTGATAAGGAAATCCCGCTCGTTGTGATCGATCGCCAGATGGAGACGCTATCAATCGATCAGGTCTACTCCGACAACATCAATGGTGCCTACGAGGCAACGAAATACTTGCTTGGCCTTGGGCACAAGCGCATCGGGCTGATCATGGAACTGGAGGGGATCAGAAGCTTCGATGATCGAAAAACCGGATGGGAACGCGCTCTCAAAGAATACGGTCTCTCGACGCTGTCTGGGCTCGTACAACAAGCCGGGTTGGAGATTGAGGGAGCGGCGGAAGCGGCCAGGTACCTCATAGAGGGCCCCCCACAGGCAACAGCAATCTTCGCTACCAATAACCTAATGACTCTCGGTGTCCTGCGTTACATGAAGAATCATAGCGCATCCTGTCCGAGGGATCTCTCCGTAGTCGGATTCGATGACCCAGAATGGGCGGCATGCTTCAATCCCAGCATTACCTCGGTGGCTCAGCAGAGCTATGAGATGGGATACAAGGCGTGTGACCTTCTCGTCGCACGCATACAGGGGAAGACCTCAGAATCACGAGCAGTGCAGCTGAACTGCGAGCTGAAGATCAGGGAATCGTGCGCTGCATTGGAGCCCGAAGGAGAAATGGAGCGACCAGAAGCAATAGACTGAGAAGGAGGATACGAATGCCAAGACCGATCACTTTGTTCACTGGACAATGGGCAGATTTACGATTCGAACAAATCTGCGAGGAAGCAGGGCAGATGGGCTACGATGGACTGGAGATTGCCTGCTGGGGCGACCACATGGATGTGGCTCAAGCAGCAACAAGCGATCAGTACATCGAAGGCAGGAAGAAGATCCTGGAAGAGAATGGCCTTCAGGTTTGGGCCCTTGGGGCACATCTTGCTGGCCAATGCGTTGGCGATCTCTACGATCCACGCCTGGACAACTTCGCCCCCAAGGAACTTGCTGGAAGGCCCGAGGAGATCCGCGTGTGGGCAATAGACCAGATGAAACGGACCGCTGTCGCGGCTTCACGGATGGGCTGCTCAGTGGTCACTGGCTTTATGGGCTCAGCGATCTGGAAGTACTTTTACTCTTTCCCGCAGACTACGAAAGAGATGATCGATGATGCGTTCGCACAGATCGTGAAGCTGTGGACCCCAATCCTCGATGAGTTCGATCGAAATAGTGTGCGCTTTGCCTTGGAGGTCCACCCGACCGAGATCGCGTTTGATTACTATACCACGCAACGACTCCTTGAAGAATTCGATCACCGCCCGACGCTGGGTCTCAACTTCGATCCCAGCCACCTGCTGTGGCAAGGGATAACCCCACATGTTTTCCTGCGTGACTTCTCCGAGCGTATCTACCACGTGCACATGAAGGACGTAGCGGTCACGCTCGATGGGAAAGCAGGGCTCCTTGGATCCCTCCTCCCCTTTGGCGATGTCCGCCGGGGCTGGAACTTCCGCTCGCTCGGGCACGGGGATGTAGAGTTTGAAGAGATCATCCGCGAGCTGAACGCAATGGGATACGATGGGCCTCTCTCCGTTGAGTGGGAGGACACCGGGATGGATCGCGAATACGGGGCGAAGGAAGCGTTGGAATACTGTCGTAGCATCGATTTTCCAATGTCGCAGGTGGC
>JAGGXO010000142.1 GCA_021163015.1 Candidatus Bipolaricaulota bacterium | reverse complement strand
GTTCTTTATGGAGGATGATGATGAAGTATCGAGAGCGTAGATCCTACGGACGAATAGATGAAATCCTCCCCCCACCTGATCTGCTGCAAGATATAAAGGAATCTTTTGGCAGGTTCATTGACCAGGGAATTTCGCGTGCCTTTGCCGATATCTCGCCGATTGAGGGACACGGGAAGGACGGACTCCTCCTGGAACTCATCGATCCTTACTTGGGAGAGCCAAGGAATACCGAGGCAGAGTGCAAAGACAAGGATCTGACATACTCGAAGCCACTAAGGGTGACCGCGCGGCTGTCGCAGGAAGGGACCGTTATTCAGGAAACAGAGCTGTATATTGGTGATTTCCCGATGATGACCAGCAGGGGGACGCTGATCATAAATGGCTCGGAAAACGCACTGGTGAACGAACTTACCCGCTCGCCTGGGGTTTACTTCACCAAGGAAGACAAGGATAAGTACAAGGGGCACATCCTCCCTGAGTTGGGGGCATGGCTGGAGATCATCCTCGATACCAAGAAGGGGAGTCTGCAGGCGAACATTGATCGCAAGGGGAAGGTTCTGGCAACTGTGCTCCTGAAAGCGCTTGGGTTTGACGAGAAGCGCATTCGTGCCTACTATAGCTTTGAGGTCTCGCCTGTCACTGCCGAGAACCTCATCCCGCACGTTGGAAGGCGCGCTGCCGTGCCAGTGCAGAATGGTGATCAGCTTCTCCTTGCTGCAGGAGAGCAGATGCAGGAGGAGCATGTTGAACGGCTGGCAGCTGCCGATCTCGATTCAATCAAGTTCGTCAATCCCTATATTCAGAAGACACTTGAAGACGATCAGATAGACACGCAAGAGGACGCGCTGCGCGCGGTTTACCATCGCCTGCGCCCCTCCGATCGTGCATCGTTTGCGCAGATGGGAGAGTACCTGGAGAACCTGTACTTCCATCCGGCGAGCTACCACCTCTCCACGGTTGGTCGGTTCAAGGTGAACCGTAAGCTAGGGATTGAACTGCAGCAGAAAGCTCTCTATCTGGCGGACATCGTGCGTACGATCAGGTACCTTCTCCAGGTTCCAGGGAATCCGGTGTTGATCGATGAGAAGGATCATCTGGCGAACAAACGCGTGAAGCTCCCCGGTGAGCTGGCGGAGAATGCGCTGCGCACTGGCCTTGTCCGTATGGCGCGCATCGCGCGTGACAAGCTGTCCAAGTATGCGCTCGATGAGAAAGACACAATCCGGCGTATCATATCCACACGCACGGTGCAGGGCGCGATCAATCAGCTCTTCTACACAGGTCGCTTCTCGCAGTTCCTGGAACAGACCAATCCGCTGACCGAGATCACCCATAAGCGACGCATGAGCGCCCTCGGTGGTGGCCTGACAAAGCGCCGTGCGAAGATTGAGGTGCGCGACGTTCATGCCTCTCACTACTCTCGCATCTGTCCGATCGAAACACCAGAGGGACAGAACATCGGTCTGATCACCTCGCTTGCCTGCTACGCTAAAGTAAATAAGCACGGCTTTCTTGTTGCCCCGTATCGCAAGGTGGTGAAGGGGAAGGTTACAAATGAGATTGTCCACCTGATGGCTGATGAGGAAGAGGAGTACAAAGTTGCTCCGGCGACAACAGCGATCGGCAAGAATGGTCGCCTTCTTGGAGAGAGGGTCGAGGTGCGCACCGGTCATGAGGACATGTTCCTTGTGCCACCGGAAGAGGTGGATTTTGTCGGTATATCCCCCAAGGCTCTAGTGGGTGTATCCGCGGCGCTGATCCCGTTCCTTGAGCACGATGATTCCAACCGCGCATTGATGGGAGCGAATATGCAGCGTCAGTCTGTCCCACTCTTGCGGCCAGAGGCTCCCTATGTGGGAACGGGCCTGGAGAGACAAGCAGCGATGAACTCAGGGATGCTTCTGCTAGCCGAAGAGGATGGCACAGTCAAGGAAGTTGACGGTCGCCGCATCATTGTTCAAAAGGGGCGCAAGACGCACGAGTACGCGCTGATGAACTTCGAACGCTCAAACCAGGACACGGTGCTCTACCACCGCCCGGTGGTCAGCGAAGGGGACAAGGTGAAGAAGGGCGACCTCCTAGCCGATGGTCCGTCGAGTGATCACGGTGAGCTGGCGCTGGGAAGGAACCTCCTTGTGGGTATCTTGCCGTTTGAGGGATACAACTACGAAGATGCGATCGTCATCAGCGAACGCATCGTGCGTGAGGATCTTCTTGATTCTCTGCACATCGAGGAATTCGAGGTAAAAGCTGAGGAGACGAAGCTCGGACCGGAGGAGATCACCGCGGATATACCGAACATCTCCAAAGAAGATCTGAAGAACCTCGACGAGAACGGCGTTATTCGCGTAGGCACGGTGGTACGTACGGGCGATATTCTCGTCGGGAAGATCACCCCTAAGGGCGAGTCCGAGCCTACACCGGAAGAGAAGATATTTCGTTCGATATTTGGCGAACGTGCGCGGAACGTGAAGAACACGTCATTGCGCATGGTCCCGGTCTCCGGTACAGCGAAGGTCATCCGCGTCAAACGATTCTCTCGCGATCAGGGGGATGAGCTCGATGCCGGGGTGAACGAACTGGTGAAAGTCTTCGTCGCTCAGCGTAAGAAGATCTCAGTTGGAGACAAGCTCGCCGGACGTCACGGAAACAAGGGTGTCATCTCCACGATCCGACCGGTGGAAGACATGCCGTTCCTCCCTGATGGAACGCCCCTGGACATCGTCCTTAACCCGATGGGAGTCCCATCCCGTATGAACCTAGGGCAGGTCTTGGAAGCGAATCTCGGATGGCTCGCGCAGCTTAAGGGCGAGTATGTGGCAACGCCTGTCTTTGATGGCGCCCAGGAAGACGAGATCATGGAAGAGCTGCACAAGGTTCGCGAAAAGGCAGGCCTTGCCGAGGGGGACAACTACGACGGCAAGATAGTCGTGCGCGATGGGCGCACAGGCAAACCGATTCACCAGCCGATTACTGTTGGTGTCATGTATATTCTCAAACTGGAGCATATCGCTGACGAGAAGATCCACGCTCGTTCCACCGGACCGTACGCTCTCATCACGCAACAACCCCTTGGGGGAAAGGCACAGTTTGGTGGGCAGCGGCTGGGAGAGATGGAGGTGTGGGCGCTGGAAGCATACGGTGCGTCTGCGCTGCTGCAAGAGATGCTTACGGTCAAGTCCGACGACACACGCGGACGCATTCAGTTGTACAAAGCAATCCTCAAGGGTGAGGAGTTTCCCAAGCCTGGCCTTCCGGAATCCTTCCGTGTCCTCGTACGCGAACTACGCAGTCTTGGGCTCAATCCGCGCATATTCGACACCAATGACCGAGAAATTGACATCACCTGAAGAAGACCCTGCTGAGAAGGGTCGCAGCGAGGAACCGGACGAACGCTCAGCGGGATTTATCCTATATTCGATAGACGGAGGAGAGAGGAAGTACTTGCTCCTCCGTCATCGCCATGGTGGGCACTGGGGCTTCCCTAAGGGGCACATCGAGGCCGGCGAAAGCGAGATGGATGCTGCACTACGGGAAACACGTGAGGAGACGGGAATCAGTGACCTCAGGGTCATGCCAGGCTTCCGCGAGTTGAGTAGCTACCAGTTTCATCGTGGGTCGCGGCTGGTGTTCAAGGAGAACGTCTACTTCCTTGCGCGCGCTGCACACACCAAGCCGATCCTTTCGCGTGAGCACACGCAATGCCAGTGGCTCGCGTATGCCGAGACACGGGAGAGGCTATCATTTGATGATATGCGCCATATCCTGGACCAAGCGGAGCAGAGCCTCAACGGTAGGTGAAGCTTCATCTTTCAGCCGTTAGCCTGTAGCTTGGAAAAGCAGAGAGCTCCCGTTTCCGGTTCCGAGTTCCCTGCTTCTACGTTCGAATTTCGCAGCTAGTTGGCTTAGTATTTGTTCATCAATCCGCACGGGAGGGAGTAAGATGGGTAAATACCGGTTCATCGAGCAGACACTCGCCGATCTGCGCGAACAGGGGTTGTACAACACGATTCGCACGATTGAAAGCTCGATCGGCGCATGGGTGATCGTCGAAGGCAAGAAGGTCCTCAATATGTGCTCCAACAACTACTTAGGTTTTGCCGATGATAAGCGGCTCTGCAACGCGGCGAAGGAGGCGATCGATCGGTACGGGGTCGGCCCGGGCGCGGTTCGCTCGATCGCTGGGACGATGAGCCTGCATATTGAGCTTGAGAAGAAACTCGCCGCATTCAAGGGGACCGAGGCTGCCCTCTCCGTACAATCGGGATTGAACACGAACTTAGCGACCATCCCGCTATTGATGGGAAAAGAAGATATCATCTTCACCGACGAACTCAACCATGCATCGATCATCGACGGCTGTCGTCTGACCAAGGCCAAGCGGGCGATCTTTCCGCACCGCGACGTGGATGGTCTGCGCGCTCTGCTGAAGGAGAACCAGGAGATTAAGAAGAAGCTGATCGTCACCGATGGCGTCTTCTCCATGGACGGCGACCTTGCACCGTTGCCTGAGATCGTAGAGGCAGCAGAAGAGTACGGAGCGATGGTTATGGTTGATGATGCTCACGGCGAGGGAGTTCTTGGGAGCCACGGCCGAGGGATTGTCGATCACTTTGGCATGCACGGCCGGGTGGACATCGAGGCGGGAACGATGTCGAAGGCGTTCGGTGTCGTCGGCGGATACGTGGCCGGCAGCAGCGAGTTAGTGGAATACTTGCGCCAGCGAGCGCGCCCGTTCCTCTTCTCATCTGCGACGACGCCACCGGATGTCGCGGCTTGCATCGCTGCGGTAGACATTCTGCAGGAGACCGACGCTCCCGTCAAGAGGCTATGGGATAACGCGAAGTACTTCAAGGCTGAGATGCAGAGCCTTGGCTTTGACACCGGCCATAGTGAAACGCCGATCACCCCAGTGATGCTCGGTGAGGCAAAGACCGCGTGGGATTTCTCCAAACGTCTGTTCGAGGAGGAGATCTTCGCGACGGCGATCGCTTTTCCTACCGTGCCGCAGGGCAAGGCACGCATCAGAGTCATGCTTTCGGCGGCTCACTCGACCGACGATCTTGATTTCGCTCTGGAGAAGTTCGCAAAGGTAGGAAAAGAACTTGGAGTGATCTAGCATGAGCAAAGAGACAATCAAGACGTCGAACGCGCCCGCAGCGGTGGGGCCGTATTCACAAGCGATAAGAGCTGGGGATCTCATCTTTGTCTCCGGCCAACTTCCGATGACCTCTGATGGGAGTCTGATTACTGATAACGTCGCAGAGGCGGCGAAGCAGTCTCTTCAGAACATAAGCGCTGTCTTGAAGGCGGCGGGAGCGTCCATGAGCGATGTAGTCAAAGTGACCGTCTTTCTCGAAGACATGGCCGATTTTGGGGCAATGAACGAGGTGTACAAGGAATACTTCACTGAGCCCTACCCGGCTCGTGCTGCCGTTGCTGTGAAAACGCTTCCCAAAGGGGCTCCCCTGGAGATTGAGGCGATCGCGCGCATCTAGCAATTAGGAGGCAATGTGCAGTTTTTTGATACCCACTGCGACACGGCGATGAGGGTTCTCGATGGCGAACTTGACTTCGCAGCTGGCAAGGGGGGCCACATCGGTCTTCCTCAACTGATCGAAGCTGGCTCCTGCGCGCAAGTATTCGCCTGTTTTGTGTTGAGCGAGCGTCACCCCGGCAAGGAGAAGGAACGCGCCAAGGCGATGATTGAGAAGATCTACTCGATGGCCGGGGAGAGTGATGGTGCTCTGCGTGTAGTGAAGACATCCAGCGAGTTGCAGGCATCCTGTGATGGGGGCGAAGACATTGCCGCGATCATCGGCCTAGAGGGGGCTGACCCGCTTGAGGGGAGAGCGGAGAACCTGCGTGACTTCTACGATCTTGGTGTGCGCGACATCATCCCAGCTTGGCAGGATAATCCCTTCTCCGGGACCGCATTTGGAAGGAACACTCCGCTCACCGATGAAGGCAAGAAGCTGATCGAGCTGGCAGAGGAATTACGCACGATGGTAGACGTCTCTCATCTTTCTGATAATGCCTTCGCCGACGTTTGCAAGATCGCAAAGCGGCCATTTATCGCTAGCCACTCCAACTGCCGCGCTCTCTGCCCAACGTTGCGTAATCTGACCGATGACATGATTCGCAAGCTCTCAGACCACGGCGGAGTGATGGGGATCAACCTGTCTCCTTCCTTTCTCGACCCGGTCTACTACGCGCAAGCCTTTCCCCGTTGGCAGCGGTCCCTTCAGTTAGGCACATCACAAGAGGAGAAGAAACGACTGCGCGCGGAAGTGGACATACTTGCTCGGCCACCGATCGATTGGATTACTCGCCATGTGCTGCATGCAATTGAAATTGGCGGAGAAGACGTAATCGGTCTTGGCGGCGATCTTGATGGGATAAGCAAGGCTCCACAGGGTATAGAGACGATCGCCGACTACGTTAAGATTCCCGATCTGCTGCTTGCCGCTGGGCTGAGGACCGCGCAGGTGGAAAAGGTCTGTTATGCCAACTTCGAGCGGGTGTTCAGAGAGGTACTCACCGATTGATTCGGTGCCGCTCTGGTGGGTTGATCTACATCAGAATCCGCGCTGGGTCCTGTTTGTAGTAGCGGCGCAGCTCCTCGTAGAGCTGGGGGAGTTTCTCACGTAGCTGTTGTGGTTTCTCGAAGAAGAACTCGGTTGCCACGGCGAAGAACTCGGCGGGATTGGTGGCGCCATACTGGTCAAGCAGAGTCTGACGGCCGAGCGCGGTATCATGCTGAAGACGTTCGTACTCAGTCCCCAATACACGAGCCCAGGTAGCGTACATAGAGTGATTGGAAAGGATCGGCGCACCGTCCATTTTGCCATCTTGGGAGTCCAACTGATGGGCAAACTCATGGAAGACAACGTTGTGGCCATCGTGGATATCCGCGGCGCCGGAGCGCACATCGTCCCAAGAGAGGACGACCGCCCCTCGCGTCCATGACTCGCCCAGACGTGGCTGCATGCCCTCGGTGATGATCCCTGGCATGTCCTGCACCGTGTGACGAGCGATGTACGCGTGTGGATAGACGATGATCGAGTACAGGCCCGGATAGTTGTCTGTTTTGCGGTGCAGAAGGAGGACACACGCCTGAGCAGCGATAGTGACCTTGATCTCATCAGTTATCTTCAGGCCGCCAGCACCCTCGAAGTGCTTCTCGCTCAAGAAGACCTGGACGTCACGCTCCAGTTCACCTCGATCAGCTGGAGAAAGATGACGAGCAAACGGGACATTGCGCTCGATGATCTCTCGCCACGCGGCGGGGAACTCACGTTGTCGAATCCGTTCTCGTTTTCGTTCCCTCAACCAATTTGGCGGCATTCGTCTCCCTGCGGGAAGCGACACCATCGCTTCTGCAACCCACATTATACGGTAGTCGCCGTACAATTGGGCGTCATACAGTTGGCAGCTCGGTGACTCAGTTGACGTTCAGCGATGGGTTGACGTTAGGCGACCCAGGAGATAACGGCCAACGCTGCCCAGGCAAGGAGAAAGACTAGTGGGAGAATCGAGATTGAAGTGCGTGGCAACAGCCGTATCACCGGCCCCATGCGATCCACTTCTGGATGCCACTCCTTGCACTTCCATGAGGTTGATGGAATGCATACTTCCTCTCCGGCAAGAAGCTTATACAGACTGCGATGAAAGTCGCCTCCGGCGAACTG
>JAGGXO010000018.1 GCA_021163015.1 Candidatus Bipolaricaulota bacterium | reverse complement strand
TCGGAGACCGCCGGACGGGAAAGACGGCAATCGCCATCGACACGATCATCAATCAAAAGGGAACCGGGATCGCTTGCGTCTATGTTGCCATAGGCCAGAAGACATCGACCGTGGCCCGCGTCGTGGATACGCTAGAGCGCTACGGGGCAATGGAGTACACGATCGTCGTCGTTGCCGATGCCAACTCCCCTGCCCCAATGCAGTACCTCGCTCCCTATGCCGGCTGCGCCATGGCCGAGTACTTCACGTACAATGGCAAGGACGCGTTCATCGTATACGATGATCTGTCCAAGCATGCAGTCGCCTACCGCGAGATGGCGCTCCTCTTACGACGTCCACCGGGGCGCGAGGCCTATCCGGGAGACATCTTCTATACTCACTCTCGCCTGCTAGAACGCGCTGTACGTCTGTCTTCTGAGCACGGGGGAGGATCGCTCACAGCGTTTCCAATAATCGAGACAAAGGCCGCTGATATCACCGCCTATATCCCGACGAACGTGATCTCCATCACAGACGGACAGATCTACCTGGAGAGCGATCTGTTCAACCAGGGTTTCCGCCCGGCGATCAACGTGGGGAAGTCGGTCTCCCGCGTCGGTGGAGCGGCGCAGACCAAGGCGATGAAGCAGATTGCTGGTGAGTTACGTCTAGAGCTGTCCCAGTATCGCGAACTGGCAGCGTTCGCCGAGTTCTCCTCCGATCTTGATGAGGAATCAAAGGAACAGCTCGCGCGCGGCGACCGCTTAATGGAAACCCTCAAGCAAAAACAGTACGAACCGATGAGCGTCGAGGATCAGGTATTCGCCCTGTACGTGGCCGTGAAGAATCACCTTGCCAACGTGAAGGTTCCTCTCGTGGGGCGTTTCGAAGAGGAATGGTTAAGGTTCTTGCACGCTGAGCACGAAGACATTGTTGCAGCCATGCGCGACCACATGGAGTTCACAGATGAGATCGTGACTAGCCTGGAGAGGGCCATCGTTGAGTTCAAGGAACGTTTCGGAGGATAAGTGGCAGAGAACGTTCGCGAGATCAAGACACGTATTGGAAATGTCGAGAACATTCGCCAGATCACTAAGGCAATGAACGCCATTGCCATGACCAAGGTGACTCGAATGAAGCGCCGCCTTGCCGCAGTGCAGCCGTATATGCAAGGATTAGAAGGCGTGCTCTCCTCACTCGTTGGCCAGTACGCCGATCTCGCTATGGCACACCCTCTTGTTGCAGCCAACGGATCAAATGATGTGGGTATTCTCGTTCTAAACGCCGATCGCGGCCTGTGTGGACGGTTCAAGGGGGAATTGAATCACAAGGCAGAGACTCTCGCGCACAATGAGACGGGCACGGCGCATTTCCTCCTTGGCGGGGAGAAGGCACGTGCCTACTTCGCGCGCAAACAGGTAGAGACTCTGCAGACCTACGTTCACTACTACGAGGATCCCACGCCAGCAATTGCACATAAGATCGCATCTGACCTGATCTCGCTGTACAAACAGGGAGCGTACGGAAGGCTTGTTATCGTCTACATGCACTTCATATCCGATCTCGCACAGCGCCTACGGGTCGAGGAAATACTGCCGATCAAGGCAGAGGGGAAACCGGGTGATCTGATCCTTGAGCCAGATGCGCCGCGCATGCTAGACATCCTCCTTCCCCTCTACCTACAGGGAAAGATCTTCCAGGCATTGCTGGACACAAAGACGAGCGAGGATGCTATCCGCCGCCAGGCAATGAGCAGCGCCACCGATAACGCGGATGATCTGTTGAAGAACCTCACCCGCTCGTACAACAAGGCGAGGCAGCAATCAATAACAAGAGAGATATCAGACATCATGGGCGGAGCAGAGGCGCTGAGGAATTGAGTGATTGAATGATCGGGAGATTGAATCATTGAAGGATCGGATGATTGAGAGACTGAACAAACGGGAGACAAGCGATGGCAGATGAAAAAGCAGTAGGAAGGATCACGGAGATCAAGGGCCCGGTCATTGATGCACGCTTCGAGAAGGGAAAGCTCCCCCGCGTCAACGATGCCCTGCGCATAGTACGGGAGGGCGAGAAGGACCTCATTCTCGAGGTTGCACAGCATCTGGGAGACGATGTCGTACGCGCGATCGCCATGGACTCGACGGACGGACTGGCACGCGGTACGGAGGTGGAGAACACAGGCGGACCGATCACCGTTCCCGTAGGACCAGAAACACTCGGGCGGATGCTCAATATCACCGGAGACCCGATCGATGAGCTTCCCGCGCCAGAGACGAAGAACCACTACTCGATCCATCGTAGTGCTCCATCCCTGCTTGATCAAGAGACAGAGAGCGAAGTCTTCGAGACGGGAATCAAGGTCATCGACCTTGTTGCCCCGTTTCCCAAGGGAGGAAAGATCGGACTGTTCGGCGGAGCAGGTGTTGGGAAGACGGTTCTAATAATGGAACTCATCCGATCAATCGCCTACGAACACTCCGGCTATTCGGTATTTGCGGGTGTAGGTGAGCGCACGCGTGAGGGGAATGAGCTCTACCTCGACATGAAGGAGGCAGGAGTCCTCAAGAATACCGCCCTCGTCTATGGACAGATGAACGAGCCGCCGGGGGCACGCTTCCGCGTCGCACTGACCGGAGTGACCCTGGCCGAATACTTCCGCGACGAGGAGGGCAAGGACATCCTCCTGTTCGTGGACAATATCTTCCGCTTCGCCCAGGCCGGAAGCGAGGTATCCGCGCTCCTCGGGCGGATGCCTTCCGAGGTGGGCTACCAGCCAACTCTTGCCACTGAGATGGGTGAGCTGCAAGAGCGGATTACCTCGACAAAAAGAGGATCGATCACCTCAGTGCAGGCGATCTACGTCCCGGCTGACGATCTCACCGACCCCGCACCAGCAACCGTCTTCTCCCATCTCGACGCAGCGATCACCCTCGATCGAAAGATCGTGGAGAAGGGGATCTACCCAGCTGTCGATCCGTTGCAGTCAAACTCCACGAT
>JAGGXO010000199.1 GCA_021163015.1 Candidatus Bipolaricaulota bacterium | reverse complement strand
CTGCACAAGTGATTAGCTTGGGTGACCACGAAGGGGTGTCTGTGATAGAGTAATGGGTTAAGGATTATGAATTATGGGATAGGGTATGATGCAGTTGTCCCGATTTTTCGTAGCGTTTATCCCGCGAGCAACGTTGCAGGCAAGCTGCCACGCCAGAAAGCAGGACAAAGCTCTTTCTCATTACTTCTTTGCCTCTACAGCCCCAGTGAGCACAGGTAGGTACGGGCGTCAGTGAACGCTGCGAGCAGGTCACCCTGCGATTGTAACTCGAGGACTGCTGGCCCACGATAATCGATTGCCTTCAGCGTATCAGCTAGATTCTGCCAGTCGATCGATCCTTCTCTAGGTGGCAGGTGTGCATCGTCATCGCCGAAGTTGTCGTGTAGGTGAAGGTGCACAAGCTGCCCACGGTAGCGCTCGATGTAGTTACGAATTGGCTCTCTGCCGGCATCTTGCGAGATGTAGGCATGCCCCACATCTATGCAGATCCCAAGGTTCGTCTTCTCTGGATCGTCTCCGATCTCATCAAGCACGAGGTCGAGAGACCACATCGTGTTGAGGGTATTCTCCAGCACGAGTCGAACACTCCTTTCTCGTGCCAGTGAAGCCAGTCTCTTGATGCCCGGGAAGTCTGGATGGGGGGAGGGGCCTTCAAGACCAAGGCTACTCGGGTGAAGGATGAGAGCATTGGCACCGATCAGCGCGCAAAGCTCGACTTCGTCGTTCAGCCCGTGCGGGTTCCACTGCCAGTTTTCTGGTCGGGTATGCATGGAGACGTGCGATGCATGATCACACGCCTCCTTGATCTCCTTTGCAAGCTTGGGGCCGACCCATGGCTCTTTCCAACCCCTGTTCGTCCACACTTCGACGCCGAATCCAAGAGATGTGAGATCCGTGATTGCCTCGGGGATTGTCGGCCACTTCTCAGGCTCGCGGTTGTAGAAGAATCCCCAGGTGCTCCCAGCTAGCTGGATGTCGGTTTCTGTTGTGCTCAGTGCTAGATCACCTCTGTCTTCTCAGTGAACTTGATTCCCATCAATTCAAGCTCAGCAAGGACCGGTTCATAGATCTCCGGCATCACTGGTACCTGAACGCCAGTGAGCGTGATCTTCCCCTCCAGGATGAGGCGTGTTGCAATAGCCGCTGGAAGGCCGACCGTCCGCGACATCGACGTGTCGCCATTAGGAATGCCATAGTCGATCATCGTCGATATTGTCTTCTCCTTACGGTCCGCGTACTTGGCGATGAACTCGTGCTGCATGATGAGCATGTCCCTCTCGCCGGGTGCATACTTCATCTTCTCGAGCATCCGTCCGGCGAGGACATCAAGCGGCGACTTCGCTCCGGCAGGAAGCGGATCGTTGCCGAACAGTCCGAGCCACTCGAGGTTCGAGATGACGTGCGAGTTCTCATCGATGTGAAGAAATGCTGCCACATTGGCCTTCAGATTTCCGCTCGAATCGATCATCTTTGACATGAATTGGGCGAGCGTGAGGCCAGCAACGTCGCCCCGTTCTGTCTCATCGAGCAGACCGAGTTCGGCAATCTTCTTCAGTGTCTCGCACCATCCGGGGTAGCGGAGTGTTCCACGGAACATGGTCTGCACGCTGTGGACTCCGTACGTATCGATGTATGGAAGGCTGTCCCGGTTGGGGTAGCCTTCGAGTGTACCGAACCCCTCGATCTCCACCGGCCAGTGGTTGGCGAAGAGCTCCTCTCCTGGGATGTCGATGGTCTTGCCGTCCTTCAAGTAACGGGCTGGATTCTTGCCGGCGAGGACTACTCCGCGTGGGCTCCACGAGAACTTGTAGCCGAACGGGTTATCGTTTGCATCCGGGGCGGGGAGGCCGCCGCAGTACGAGGAGAAGCTGATGAGCTCTCCTCCGTCGCTACGGATCTGGTCGATAACCTTCATCGCGGACATGTGATCGATCCCCGGATCAACTCCGATCTCGTTTAACAGAATCACACCTGCTCTCTTTGCCTCTTCATCAAGCGCGCTCATTTCGTCCTTGACATACGAAGCGGTGACCATCTGTTTCTTGTGCTTCAGGCATAGTCTTGCGACGAGCGGATGGTACACATAAGGAAGGAGGCTGATCGACAGATCCGCCTGCGAGATCAGATCCTCAAGCGATGCCTCATCCGTTACATCTATGCGTTTGGCGATCCCGTTTGCGGCATCTCCGACGATGTGCTGTGCTTTTGCCACCGTACGGCTGGCAACGGTGACCTCAAAATCATCTTGTTTCAGGAGGTACTGCACCAACGGCCCGGAGACAAGGCCGGCACCGAGAACGAGTACTTTCTTCACTTTGCGCTCCTTTTTTTGGGCGATCTGCCCACGTTTTTATAGGTACTGCTTGATGTAGCGATAATCGGGTGTCAACTCGCCGCGGTGAACGATCACCGCTCGCCTTATCTCTGGAGGGAGATTCAGATCACCAAAGCTGGCTTCGTAGTCGGCGGAGGCGATTGCCGGCACGTATTTCTTCAGTACGCCACTGAAGTAGGTAGATGATTCTCGCGGAAGCTCCGTGGGAAGGATTTCAACGGACATGATCACTGGGCCACTGCCCTCCACTCCATCGATCGGACAATCCGTCGCTGGATCGTACACAAAGACGGGATTGTCTGGCTCGGTCGCCTTTACCGTGCACTCGATCGCTCCCTCAATGTCACAGGTAATGTCCCCGATCACCTTCAACCGCGGCTGAGCACCAACATATATCTCTCGCACCTTCTCCTTGGAGAGGAGGCGTGGGTATCTAGGCTCCCAGTAGATACAATTCATCAACACATCGATGTAGGGCAGGTGGTGATCGAAGATGCCGCGGAATCGCTCCGGATGAGTGTAGTACTCCTGCAGGTCGAACAGATGCGTGCTGTTGAGCGGCTCTGCCATGTCTTGTTCCTTGAACACAACCTTGAAGATTGCCTTGTCAGCTCCAGGGTATGATGACGTGAGCGCCGGCAGATCGCGCGGGGAGATCTCTTCTACCGGGAGGAGGCCGAGAATCTCCTGCGCACCGCGGGAGACGTTCCCGTAGCCGGCAAACCCAACAACGAGAGGCGTGATCTGTTCTGGAAGGCCGTCAGAAGCGATCTGCTCTCCGATCTTCTTGAGTTCATCCTTTGCCGTCTCTAGATCTGGATAGTCGAAGGCTCGCTTGACCTGTGCAAATGGATTATCGATCCCCTCGGATGCCAACCGACGACCGAGAGTCCACAGTGTGTCGATCATGCCCGCCAGGCCAGCGAAGTTTCCAAAGAAGATCAGCCGCCGTCCCTTCTCGTCGGTGATCTTCTCGTAGTCGATCAAGGTGCAAGAAAGGTCAAGTATCTTTTGCAGCATCGGCATATTGTACGGTTGGCCCTTGATTGTATGTGAAAAGAATACATATGTCTTGTCCGGTTGTAGAACCGGGATAGGAATCTCTTTGATTCCAAATACTACCGGACAGGATGAGAGGTCATCCACGACGTTGATGCCTGCGCGTTCGTAGTCGGATGCAGTGAATACTCTCTTGTCTGAGGATTGTGCGACGATCTTCAAATCATACTGTTCGACTAGATCGCGTGCGTCCTGTGGAATCAGTGGAGTACGCCGCTCCCATGCGTACATGTCCTCACGCCTGATGCCTACCTTCTTGTTCATGCTTATCATCGCCCCCTTGGTGCCCTGGCGGTATCATAAACGCTGGCGCGAAAAGAGCAAGCTTTCCGGGCTTGCGATCATGATTTCTCATACACGATTGCACCGTCAAAGATGGTCATCTCGACGGACATGTCATTGATTGCTGTAGGCTCGTTGAATGGGTCTCCATCCAGCATGATCAGATCGGCCTGCTTGCCTGCTTCGAGTGTTCCCTTCTTATCCTCCTCGAATGATGCGTACGCCCCGCCGATCGTGTACGCCTTGAGCGCCTGCTCCGGCGATATCCGCTGCAGCGGGTAGGGGGCGTTCACCGCCGAGTGGATCCCGTAGAGCGGATCAAACGGCATGCAGTCCGAGCCGAAGACGAGCGGAACGCCGTTCTCGATCACTGAGGCGAATGGGTTCATGCGCATGGTCCGCTCGGGGCCCGGGGGTGGGTGGCACTCCCCCCCGGCAAGCCCCCCCGGCCCACAGAATTCG
>JAGGXO010000170.1 GCA_021163015.1 Candidatus Bipolaricaulota bacterium | reverse complement strand
CGTTTAGGCAATCGCCTTGCTCCAGCTTCCACGAAGGAAAGACACCTCCTACAATTTGCTTCTCACGAATACGCAAGACTATACAAACATACACCACACCTGTCAACGCGGACAACACAACGCTTAATCAGGCTCCATCTTCTGTTTCACTTCTCTGGCGGTCCCGAGGGGATTCGAACCCCTGTCGCCGGGATGAGAGCCCGATATCCTAGGCCACTAGACGACGGGACCGATATTTGCCCCTAATTATGCTCTATACCGGCCCGTGCATCAAGGGAATGTAATGTGCTTCCTACCCTTCTTCCTTCTTCGCGGGCGGCAGATCCTTGATAAGTTGCCCCGCTTCCTCTAGGGCAGAGACCAGGTCAGTGTACAGTTCCACCGGGATGGCGATCCCTTTTCTCGTTGGCTTCCACTCACCATCGTCTGCTTCGTAGAAGTTGCGGATGTCCAAGTAGTCACGATCGTGAAAGCGCGAAAGGCGGACATGGATCCTACTTCCCATCCCCTTGTCGATCGCTCTTATCAACCGCTCATCGCCTGCTTGCTTCTCTTCGGGCATGGTTCCTCCTTATCCTTAGGTGATCATCACTTCACATCACCCTATTATACATCTAGTAGCAGGGCAACAGAAAGTGGGCCTGCCTGGACTCGAACCAGGGACCTCCCGCTTATCAGGCGAGCGCTCTAACCAGCTGAGCTACAGACCCAAAACCGGCATAATGGTAGCCAGCGCGCGATTGATTGTCAAGGACTGCTTGTAACAAAACATCGATACCGTAAGGATTTACGCCGTCTTCTCTTCAAGGTCCGCTTTGCGCAGGGCCGTGAGAAGCTCGGTTAGATCTCCCTCAAGAATGTCGTGCAGGTGATACAGAGTGAGACCGATGCGATGGTCGGTGACACGATTCTGCGGGAAGTTGTAGGTGCGGATCTTCTCGCTGCGATCGCCAGAGCCTATCTGCTTGCGGCGTGTTGCGGATAGCTCCGCTTCGTGTTCCTTCTCCAGGCGATCTTTCAGTCGCGAGCGCAACACGCGCATCGCCTGCGCCCTGTTCTTGTGCTGCGATTTCTCATCCTGGCAGCTTACTACAAGGCCAGTGGGGATGTGCGTGATCCGCACGGCGGAGTCGGTCGTGTTCACGCTCTGTCCGCCCGGGCCAGTGGAGCGAAAGGTATCGATCTTGAGGTCGTTCGGATCGATATTGACCTCGACCTCTTCTGCTTCCGGCAGGACGACGACGCTTGCTGTGGATGTATGAATCCGTCCTGCGGACTCCGTCTCAGGCACTCGCTGCACGCGGTGAACTCCCGACTCGTAGCGAAACCGTCCGAATGCGTTCTTCCCTTCGATGGCGAAAGTGATTTGCTTGAACCCACCAAGCGGGGTGGGATGACTGTCGAGGAGAGAGACCTTGAACCCGTTGGCCTCTGCGTAGCGCGTATACATGCGAAACAGATCCGCGGCGAACAGGCTCGACTCGTCCCCGCCGGTGCCCGCTCTTATCTCCACGATCGCTGTCTTGCGGTCACGCGGATCGGGAGGGATGGCGAGGTTGAGAAATTCGGTCTCAACTCGTTCCAGTTGAGCACGATCCTTCTGAAGCGCTTCCTCAATCTCCTCGCGCAGTTCCTCCTCTGTCTCCCACATCTCCTCCTCCTCGGAGATGGAGGATGTGAGATGCTCCCACTGGGAACCAAGGCTTATCAGATCGCGCAGGTGCGCGTACTGCTGCGTGATGTTCCGGTACTCAGGGCTTGATATCACCTGAGGATCGCTCATCTGTTTCTCGAGACGCGCGTACTCCGCCCTTGCTTGTTCAAGTTCTCTTGCGATTTGTTGGTTGACCATTGCAAGTTGAGAAGCTACGTGATTGCAGGGGGGAATTTCAAGCGAGCGTTTCGAGCAGGCGCTTCTGAAGCGAGTTGTTTTGTTCCTGTAAGCGGGAAATCTCGCGGTCTTTGTCCGCAAGGCGAGCGCGCAGATCTAGGATGAGGGAGTCCCTTTCAAGCAGATGCCTGTTGTTAGCAGAGGCAAGGGCTGCTCGCAGGTACTTCACCTGTTCAGCTAAGACGCGCTCCAGATCGCAGGCGAACTCTATCTCGTCGAGTGAAAGCTCGGGGAGGAGCTTGTCGGCAAAATCTTGTGTCTCCATGTGCCCATTGTGTTCTATGAGGCAGCGAGACCACGAGGACAGGTGGCCGTGGCTATGAGGAAGCTTGGCACGAACTGCGTGGTGAATTGTTTGCTCCTTGGTGATAGGAATTGGCATGCAGCAAGGGAGCCCGTATCCTGTAGAATCAACGAGCAAGATTGTCAAGCGACTTGTTGTTAGACTTGTGTAATGAGGTAGGTGCAGGGTCGCTCTTGCGACCCTGCACCTGGGCTTCGGACTCTTGAAGGAGGTAAGGAGGTATTGGTCTTCTTTTCGTAGTTAGATACACACAAGGCGGCGAGAAGTTTCACCGAGGAACAGAGGGGAACGTGGAACGAGCTTAAACGCGGAATACGGAACGGGGAGCGCGGAACGAGAAGAGGAAGAAGCAGACCTCTCGCGAAGAACGAATCTGAACGCAAGACTCTGAGTTCGGAACGAAGGACGGCAAAGGATTCTCGGGCAAACAATGCGAAGGAAGGCGTTGGAGAAGCGGAGAGAAGAGAAGTGATCACTTACGTGTTTCGTCGATTGTTGGGCCTGATCATCTCCTGTTTTCTGATCTCTCTGCTCGTCTTTGTCGTGATGAGAGTCATCCCTGGCGATCCGGCGCAGATCATGCTCGGGACTGAGGCCAATCCTG
>JAGGXO010000107.1 GCA_021163015.1 Candidatus Bipolaricaulota bacterium | reverse complement strand
GTCGTGGATCGGTCAATTGACTGCTTGCATCGTGAATTACCCGCCCCTATCCTCTCGATCATGAACTCAGAGAAGAACATCGATTGGATCACCAGTCGCCTGCTCGATCGTTATGGCGAGATCGAGACTACAAGAAGCGATCCGATTGAGGAGCTGATCACCACCATCCTGTCGCAGAACACGAACGACACGAACCGAGACCGCGCATATCGTTCATTGATCGAGCGCTTCAAGACCCTGGAAGGGGTGAAGGACGCACCTGTAGAGGAGATCGCTGAGGCGATCAAGATCGGCGGGCTGCACAACCAAAAGTCGATACGGATCAAGAACGTGCTGGAACGAATCGCGCGCGAACGGGGCTCGCTCGACATCTCGTTTCTCGCCGATCTTCCACTCGATCAGGCGATGAATTGGCTCTTGTCATTTCCTGGGGTTGGAAAGAAGACGGCCGGGATCGTGATGCTCTTCTCGTTCGATAAGCCGTACTTCCCAGTCGATACCCATATCAGGCGCGTCACGCAACGGCTTGGGCTCGTCGGAGCAAAGGAAGATCCACACCAACGGATGAACGAACTTCTCCCTCCCGATTCAGGCCTGATGAGGCGCCTGCACCTGCATCTGATCCGCCTCGGCCGCGAGGTCTGCCATCCGCGCAATCCCGACTGCGCAAACTGCCCGCTCTCTGAGCGCTGTCCTTCGGCAGCATAGTAATGACTACCGCGCAACGGTTTGTGCTGTTCTTGCCACTCCAAGTTGATAATGATTTTCTAACCACGTGTGAAAGGAGGCGCATCTCTGAGCCTGACGCTGCGCACAGATGGTGTTGATTCTGTAGCGTGGGCAGCTTGTCTGCCACGTTGATCCACAAATCACAAGCGCAACGTCAAACACAGGGCCGATGCTACACAGGGCAACATTGATCTTGATTCTTTCCTGGCAAGCTTGGCGTCTTGAGTGAGCGTAGCGAATGGGCGGGAGATTGCTTTCTTGGCGAGTATTCCCCATCATCTGAGGCGCGGAGGTGGAGATGGGTCTTGAAGAACAGCTTGGAGAGGAACTGCGTAAACGCAAGCTGACGATCGCGGTTGCAGAGTCGTGCACGGGCGGGCTGCTCGGAAGCCGAATCACTGATGTCGCCGGCTCATCGGAGTATTTCCTCGGCGGGGTGATCGCCTACCAGAACGAGGTAAAGGAGGCGCTTCTCCAGGTCCCACACGAAGTGATCTCGGCTCACGGTGCGGTGAGCCCGCAGACGGCGGAGGCAATGGCAAGAGGCTGTCGAGATCTATTCAAATCTGACATCGCCGTCTCCATCACAGGTATCGCCGGCCCGGGAGGGGGGAGCGCGGAGAAGCCGGTCGGCCTTGTCTACATAGGGCTTATCAGCTCACACGGTGTGATATCCCGTCGCTTCCAATGGGATGGAAGCCGTACGCAGAACAAGGAATCTTCCGTCCGCGCGGCGATAGAGCTGATCCTATCTTCCATCGATGAAGACGGTTAACTAGCCAATCGCACCGCCGTGCCGTAGGCGAGGATCTCCGCTGCACCGGCCATGGTTTGCGATGTGGTGAAACGCACTCCAAGGATGGCGGTCGCTCCCTTTGATTCGGCATCACGGATCATCCGGTCGAGCGCTTGGTCGCGCGCCTGACTAAGCATGCGCGTGTAGTCTTTTATCTCCCCACCGACAATGTTCCGCAGCCCGGCCATGATGTCCCGCCCCATGTTGCGGGCACGGATGGTGTTTCCCCGCACCAGGCCAAGCACTTCTTCGATCTTCCGCCCTTCAATCGTCTCCGTCGTCACTATAATCATCCTTATCCCTCCTGCGTTCGATTATTAGGCCAACAATAGTCATGAACAGCCCTGCCGCTCCAACGAGTATGACAACCTTGAAGAACAAACCAAGACCCGGGGCGGTCGCGACTGTGCGGACCACCAGGTACGCCACGTATCCCCCCAACAACACACCGGCTGCAATCATCAGGAAGTACCCAAGTTTCAGCATCGCACGCTCCTCAAATCTCGCTCCAGTTACGCCCTGTCTTCACCTTGACCTCAAGCGGGACGCGGAGGTCCATCACCCCTTCCATCTCGCGTTTGATCGTCTCGCTCGCTGTAGAAACGTCCTCCTCCCGTGCCTCGAAGATAAGCTCATCGTGGATCTGGAGAAGCATCTTGGCTTTCAGTGTTCCACTCTCGATCAACCGGTCGAGGTTAAGCATAGCAAGCTTGATCAGATCGGCGGCGCTTCCCTGAATCGGCGTGTTGACCGCGTTTCGCTTGGCGAAGTTGCGCGCGGTGACATTCTTCTCCGAGAGCTGGGGGAGCATGCGCCGACGCCCCAGTATCGTCTCGGCGTAGCCCTGCTTAGTCGCCTCTTCCACCATCCTGTCCATGTACACCCGCGCCTGGGGGTAGGCGGCGAAGAAACGATCGATATAGGCGCGCGCCTCCTCACGGGAGATCCAAAGCTCGGGGGCAAGTCGGAATGGGTTGATG
>JAGGXO010000065.1 GCA_021163015.1 Candidatus Bipolaricaulota bacterium | reverse complement strand
TGGGAACAAAGACCGCCGTTACACGATCGGCGAACGCCTGAATCGGGACCTTTGAGCCTTGCGCCTCCTCGACCATGTGGATCACCTGAGAGAGAAACGTCTCTTCCCCGACACCGGTCGCGCGGACACGCAGAAGGCCCTCACCGTTCACCGTCGCTCCGACCACGCGATCCCCCGCTTCCCGACGCACTGGCCTCGATTCTCCGGTGACGATCGATTCATCGATGTGGCTCGATCCATCCTCGATTACCCCGTCGGTCGGTACCTTCTCCCCAGGTCGGATGAGCATCAGATCTCCAACAGAGACACTGCCTATCGGCACCTCCACCTCGCTCCCCTCACGAAGCAGGCGTGCCGTCTTGGCCGACATGGTGAGAAGGCGCTTGATCGCCTGCGATGCCCGTCCCTTGGCCATGGTCTCTATGTAGCGCCCGGTGAGGTGAAACGCCATGATCATCGCGGAGACCCCAGCCTAGTTGAGGAGCCTGGGGGCAACACCGAGGTCGGCGGCAATGGCGGCTAGACCACTGGCGTAGGAGACACCCGTTCCCAGAGTGATCAACGTGTCCATCGTCGGAGAGAGATGCCAAGCTGACTTTACGCCTGCGCGCAAAGTCGGATAGCCGGCAACAAGGAGCGCGGGCACAGCGAGGAGGACCATCCCAATATCAAAGACGAGCCTGTTCGGCCACACAATTCCAAAGATCATCTCCGGGATCATCCAACCGAGGATCGGTACGACGAAGATCCAGGCAATGATCATCCGGTTCTTCGCTTCCCGCAATCGCTTCACATCACGGGAAGTAGCGTCATCGAGTGACCGACCAGGTGTGTCCTCCTTCTGAAGTGGGCGCGCAACATCTGCCTGGTACCCAACCTTCTCCACCGCCGCTTGCAGGGTCGAGGCAGGAAGGGCCGAAGTAGTGGTGATCGACGCCGCTTCTGTCGCTAGGTTCACCACCACCTCTTTAACGCCAGGAACGGAGGAAAGCGCCTTTTCCACCGTATGAACGCAGCTTGCGCACATCATTCCTTCGATCCTGAGCCTGATGCGTCGTTCATGCGGGCGGCCGATTGGAGTTGCTTTATACCCAGCCTCGTCTACAGCGACAACCAGTGCCTCAGAGGAGACGGGATCAATATGCTTCACCAGTGCCTTTCCGCTCAGCAGGTTCACTGAGACCGTATCGACTCCACGGACTCGGGATAAGGCTCGTTCCACTGCCTGAGCGCAACCGGCGCAGGTCATCCCCTCGATTTGCAGGAGCTCTTCCCGGCTCTCGTTTTCCATCACAGGCCTCCGATTCCCTAAAAGTGCTTTAGGTACTTGAGCGTCTCCAGCATCTCCTCGACTTCTTCTTCTCCTTTTCCCTCAGCGATCGCCTCGCGTACGCAGTGGCGCATGTGCGAATCCGCGACGGCGTGAGCAACCTTGGAGAGCGACGCCTGTACGGCCGAGATCTGCTTTAAGATATCGATACAGTATTGCTCCTCCTCCACCATCCGCTCAACAGCGGATAAGTGGCCAATTGCTGTGCGCAGCCGTTGCACGATGCTCTTCTTCAGTTCCGGTTCTTTGGCTATGCTTCCTTTGTTTTCCGTGGGCATTCTATTTTATCTCCTTTTCCCCAGGTGGGGTGGGGTAATATATCACTAGCATAACACGGCGTGTAAGCCATGTCAAGAGCAGATTCATATTGACGCGTAAGTTTGAATCAATACGACATACCGATGTTGCTAATCTCGCAACGTTCACTTGACAAGAGGGAGCTTGGATGTTATAGTGTTGTTATAGCCCACCCCTAGTGGGATAGGGAAATGAAATAGCTTGATAAGGAGGAGCCATGTGGGGATACGGAATGATGGGATACGGCGGATGGATGCTTTTTTGGTGGATTGGGGGTTTGTTCCTGTTCGGCGCGTTGGTGTACTCCGCCGTGCGTCTGGGATCGAGGCACTCCCACCGAGACTATTACGACTACGATGACTGCGAGCCTCGCTCTCGCGATTGCAGAGAGAACGATCGCCGCAGGGAAGATGAGCGCTACAGGAGGGATGAACGATGAATAGAAGACACTGGACGACTACAGCTCTGGTGTTTGTTGGAGTCAGCCTGATGGTTGGGGGAGGATTCATGTTCTCCACATATGGTTGGGGCCAGATGGGAGGTAGCTATGGCATGGCGTGCGATACGGATGAGCTGTTTGGTTCCAGCGCGTCCGTTGAGGGCATCTCTCCTGCTGTAGCTGAGTCGAGCGCTAGCCAGTATCTCGAACGGTATGGGAGGGGGAATCTAGAGATAGCCGAGATCATGGAGTTTCAGCGCAATTTCTACGTCCAGGCACAAGAGAAGACGACTGGCCATTACGCGTTTGAGCTTCTCATAGATCGGCGAACGGGACGCGTTTACCCCGAACCGGGGCCAAACATAATGTGGAACACGAAGTATGGACGCATGAACTGGGTTCCATGGGTTCGCACGTCAGAAGAAATGCGCATAAGCCCGGAGGAGGCGATCAATATCGCCCAGAACTACCTCGATCGTAACAGCTCTGGGATCACAGTAGAGCCGCAAGCAGATGAGTTCTATGGTTACTACACCATCCATACGATGCGCGATGGAGCGATCAACGGGATGCTCTCCGT
>JAGGXO010000177.1 GCA_021163015.1 Candidatus Bipolaricaulota bacterium | reverse complement strand
TATCTGCTGCGCCTCTGGAGATCTTGAAGTCGGCTGGTCCCCTGCCGTCGTTGACTTCTCGAGAAACATCTGAAGGCGTGCCAAACCAAACGAGACGGAACATGATGTGGACATCCGATTCCCGCGCTACGGCAGCGCCCTTTGAGTTGTAAAAGATGGCATATCCGCCCTTGTTCTCGACCACATCCTTGAAGAACTTGATCTTCTCTCGAGTCTCTTGCCTCGTGTTCCCGGGAATGCCGTAGAAGCCGGTCTGCTGACCTAAGAGTTGAGCCAATCTGCGGAATTGTCGGACATACAGGTGCTCAGATTCGGAGACCTTGAGGCTGCTAATCGCAACAGCCTGGTCTCCCGCGTCTTCCTTCATTCTGATGTAGTAGTCAATAAGCTCAGGATACCGCCTTAGGGTCGAATCGATCGCCCTCGCAGTGTCTTCAGTTGTTGGCTTGGTGTCCTTTGGAATCCATGCGTAGAAGTAGTTATTGATCTCCGCTCGAAGCTGCTCGTCGTCAATAGCATTTGGTATGTCCTCGAAGCGATGCTGCATGTCGGCATGGCTTATCCACGTATCGTCTTTAGTGAGAATGTCCTTGGGGGTCAGCAGTACGAAGTCACCATCACGCACCGGCAGGCTGTAGGTTTTAGGCATCCAGCGTTCGGCTTCATAGCTGAAGAATGCTCGTGGTACGGACATACGCCTAAGGAGGTCCGAGCGCACGTGCTGCACAGCGAATGCTTCGGTGTAGGTAAGCAGGTAGTCCTTGATCAGATTCGTAGTGAAGTCGCTGATCATGTCTCTACCTACACCAGAACGAATCAGGGACAGTTTCTCCAGATGGCTTCCTCGAGTAACCGTCTCATGGCCGAAGTCCTTGAAGACATGGACCAAATTCGTGTCAAGGGCTCGCGCGAACTTGAAGCCCAGACCACGCCCCGCGTTTCCGTCTTCGCAAAACCCGAGCCAGTTCTGTTTGACCTCAGCGAATCTGTACCATGCCTTTATACTTCCCCTGGAGATTCCGCCCTCTTCCGACTTCGCACGAAGGAATCGAAGGTAGCGGATGATGTCGTTATGCAACTTCTGATACTTGGGGTCAGTGCTGTTGAAGAGGAGGAAGGGATCGATGAATAATGGGAGGTCGGTAACGAGAGACACGTTGAAGGCGCCGTACTCCTCCAGAGTTTCCTCAGGAACCCCGAAGTAGTCTGAGAAATAGATATCCATACTGCTCCCTAGATCGCCATTCGGAATCCCGAGCTATCACTCACCTGACGTCATGCGCATGAACAGCGGACAACCAGTTCATTAGTCAACAGCCATGCTCACGCATGAGCAAGAAAGTTGAGGCGCAACCTCATGCCGGTCGCAATCTCTACGCGTGCACCACCGGCTTAGTGGAATAGGTCTTGCGATCGGCGAATTCGGCCTGCTTGCCGTCGTTCAACTGCTCCACCGGCCTCAGGTAGCCAACGATTCGTGAGTAGACCTCTGCTTTCTGCCTTTGCTCTGCCGGGATTATCCTTCCGTCTTCAAGAATGAGGTTACCATCTTTGTCTTCTTTGTAGTTCAACTTTCACGCCTCCTTGAGGTTTGTTTTCTTTGAAGCTCTCTATCAGCTCTTCGTCACACTTGGGACAGTATTTATGTTCCCCCGCGATGTACCCATGTTTTGGACAGATGGAGAAGGTTGGGGTGAGGGTGTAGTAGGGGAGATGGAAGTTCTCCGCGATCTTGCGCACCAGGCGCTTCGCCGCTTCCGGAGTGGGATTGCTCTCGCCGAGGAACCCATGGAAGACGGTGCCGCCCGTGTATCGTGTCTGCAGCGGATCCTGCATCGTAAGTGCCTCGAACAGATCGTCGGTGAGCCCGACGGGCAGATGAGTGGAGTTGGTGTAGTAAGGGGTCTCTCCACCGTAGCGTTCTAAGTTATAGATGCGGATATCGGGATAGCGCTCCAAGTCACGCCTTGCCAGGCGATAGCTCGCCCCTTCAGCCGGGGTCGCCTCCAGATTGAAGATTTCGCCCGTCTCTTCCTGAAAATCAGCCAGGCGATCACGCATGAAGTCCAGAACTCTTGCGGCGAATTCACGCCCCTCAGGATCGGCGATCGACGTTCCATACAGGTTGAGGATCGCCTCGTTCATCCCGATGATCCCGATTGTCGAGAAGTGGTTCTTCCAGTACCCGCCTTCAAGGTCCTTGATCGTCTGCAGGTAGAAGCGCGAGTACGGGTAAAGCCCGCGATCGGTCAGGTTCTCCAGGGTCTTTCTCTTGACGATGAGCGACTTCTTGGCTAGCTCCATCAGTTCTTCCAAACGAGAGAAGAAGTCGGCCTCGTTCTGAGCGAGATATCCCAGCCGCGGTAGATTGATGGTGACTACGCCGATCGAACCTGTGAGCGGGTTGGCCCCGAATAGCCCACCACCACGTTTCTTCAACTCGCGATTGTCAATCCGCAGCCGGCAGCACATCGAGCGCGCATCCTCTGGGCTCATGTCTGAGTTGATGAAGTTGGAAAAGTACGGGATACCATACTTCGCCGTCATCTCCCACACGGGAGCAAGGTTCTCGTTATCCCAGTTGAACTCTTCGGTGATGTTATAGGTGGGAATGGGGAAGGTGAACGGACGCCCCTGCATGTCCCCTTCGGTCATCACCTCAGCAAAGGCACGGTTAAACATGTCCATCTCGTGCTGATGATCACCGTACACCGATTCGCGCAGCACACCGCCGATTATGACATGATCGTCCTTCATGTAGTTGGGGACTTCGAGATCGATCGTTACGTTGGTAAACGGAGTCTGAAAACCGACTCGCGTCGGGACGTTCATGTTGTACACGAATTCCTGCAGGTTTTGCTTCACTTCACCGTAATCCAGGTTATCGTAGCGGATGAATGGAGCTAGGTATGTGTCTAGGTTGGAGAACGCTTGCGCCCCAGCAGATTCTCCCTGCAGGGTGTACATGAAGTTCACCACCTGCAGTAGCGCGACGCGGAAGTGCTTTGCCGGACGCGATTCTACCTTTCCACGCACACCGCGGAAGCCGCGCATGAGAAGATCCTGGAGGTCCCAGCCAACACAGTACGCACCGAGCGTTCCCAGGTCGTGAATGTGGAAGTCGCCGCGATCGTGCGTCTCCTGCACCTGTTGGGGGTAGATCTTGGTCAGCCAATAGCGGCTGATCACATGCTCGGTGATATGTGTGTTTAGCCCCTGCAGTGAGAAGCTCATGTTGCTGTTCTCGCGCACCCGCCAGTCGCGATCGTTCAAATAGTCGTCGACAAGCGGTATTTCAGCCATCAGACCGTCCAACTGACGAAGGTCTGTATGCTGCTTTCGGTACAGGATGTAAGCCTTAGCCGTGCGGACGTACCCCGCCTCGATCAGGGCCTCTTCGACGACGTCCTGAATTTCCTCTACTGTCGGGTAGTCCACCGGGAAGCGCTCATCCAATATCCCTGTGACGAGATCGGAGAGGCGTTTTGACTCAACCTCATCGCCATCACCAGCCTCACGCATCGCCTTCCAGATGGCTGTGGTTATCTTCGCTTCATCAAAAGAAACGACGCGACCATCGCGTTTTACAATAGATTTCATGAGTCCCCCTCAAGAAATAAGAACCAAGCAATTTCGCATCTATCCTAGACCGATTGTCCTGCATTGACAAGCACCCCGCAGAGAGCAAGCACGAGCCCGTACAGGCGTCTTCTTGCCTCTTATCTCTTCTTGCCGCCGTGCAAAGGTGATCAATGTCACATTTATTCCCTCCTCTCAGCACAGCCGCCAACCGCCGGTTCATTCGAGCAATGCCCCATTTCCGGTATCCTCCTCAAATCGACGTATTCTCCCCTCGGCTTGCATCCGCACCAACCATCCGCTAGAATTCTGCGTTGCTTGCTTGAACGCCAGCGATGACTCAAGTTCCAGAGGTGATAGAAATTCCTAATATTCGTTCAGCTGAAAAACGCATGCGACAGAATGAGAAGCGATGGAGGCTCAATCGTACACGAAAGATAGCGCTCAAGAGTGTTATCAGGCAGATCCGGCTGCATTTGGCCTCCCAAGACAAAGAATCGGCCCGTTCCTTGCTCCCGGAACTCGCGCAAGCGGCAGACAAGGCGGCCCGCCATCACACAATTCATAAGAACAAGGCGAGTCGGATAAAGTCCCGGTGGACTAGGAAGGTCGAGTCCCTCTAGAGGAGGCCAGAGTATGCACCATTTCGATTTCCTCGGGAAGGCGAAGTTCTTCGTTCCTATCTCCATAGCCCTGGTGTTGATTAGCTGGCTGTTGATTATCCCTGCGGTGCGGGGATTGAACCCGGGGATCGACTTCACCGGAGGAACAGAGTTTACGGTGGACTTCGACAATCCAGTGGGCACAGCGGACATCCGCAGTGTGCTTACTGACATCCCCAGTCCAGTTGACCTTTCCAAGAGCGTAATTCAGGATGTGTCCGGGAAGAATCGCAAGGTGATAACGACTCAGCTCGATGTTGAGGACAATCAGGACACGATCAATCGAATAGAAAGTACGCTGAGAGACAAGTTCGCGATAGGGGAGATCAGTCGCCGTTCGATCGGCCAGCAGGTGAGTAAGGAACTTACGGAGAAAGGGTGGCAGGCAATTCTGCTCGCTCTTGTGGTTATCCTAATATACGTTTCGTGGCGATTCCGCCTCCGTTATGCTGTCGGTGCTGTTGTGGCATTGATCCACGACGTGTCAATCGCCCTTGGCGTCTTTGCGCTCTTCCACATCGAGGTTAATCTGCCTACAATAGCTGCATTTCTGACGATCATCGGATACTCCCTCAACGATACGATCGTCATATTTGACCGCATCCGCGAGAACATGAAGCTTGAGAGGAAGGCTTCTGCCTTCGATGTCATCAATAAGAGTGTAAACCAATCGCTCTCACGAACAATGAACACGTCGTTGACCACATTCATACCGGTCATTATCCTGTTCCTGTTCGGTGGATCGGTGCTGCGAGGGTTCTCGCTGGCTCTGTTAATCGGAGTTATCGTTGGTACGTATTCCTCGATGTACATCGCCAATCCAATCCTCTACGCGTGGACTCTCAAGACAGCTAAGGCAAAGAAACACTGATGAGGTCCCTCATCCGGGGGGAGAGAAGATGGGAGATTTCTCCCCTCCCGGAAGAGAATCTAGTCAACCAAATCATCACTTCCCTATCCTGCGTGCGTCCGTTCGCCGTCCTCCTCGCACAGAGAGGAGCCGAACAGTGGCGCAGGTTGATCGACCCAGACGTCGATCTTCTTCATTCACCCTTTCTCCTATCGGGGATGAATGAAGCGGTGGCTCGCGTCATTGCCGCTAAGGACAAGAAGGAGAAGATCTATATCCATGGGGACTTTGACGCCGATGGATTGACCGGCTCAGCCGTTCTCTACCTTGGGCTCCTCCCCCTCTTTCCCACAGGCACGATCAAGGTCGATGTCGGTGACCGTGGGCATGGACATGGCCTGTCCAGAAGATTCGTGCAACACGCGATTGGAGAAGGCTTCAGTCTGGTAATCACAGTCGATTGTGGGATCTCCGATGTCGAGGCCGTAGCTACGCTTAAAGATTCGGGTATCGACACAATCATTACCGATCACCACCTCCCCGCAGATGAGATTCCACCAGCCTTGGCGGTCATAGATGCTCATCAAGAAGGCGATCCCTATCCCAATAGACATCTCGCCGGTGTCGGTGTAGCGTTCAAACTGATCTCCGCCCTGTATGAACGTTTGAATCGTCCCGCGCCTTATGAACTGCTCGACCTAGTGGCTCTGGGAACGATAGCCGACCTCGTGCCTCTTGCCGAGGGATCGGAGATAGAGAACCGCGCCCTTGTGCGCAAGGGATTCTCTCTCATCACGCGGGCTGAGGGCTCTTCACTTGGACTGCAGGTGTTGGCAAAGCGGCTCTCGATAAACGTCAAGCGGATCAGCGCGCGAGACATCGGCTACTTCATCGCCCCAAAACTGAATGCAGCTAATCGCGCCGGAGACCCCAAGGTTGCCTTTCTCCTATTGACGACAAAGGATCGCAATCGAGCCGAGTACCTCACGGAAATCTTGCTCGATTACAATCGTGATCGCGAAATCGCCCAGCGCGACTTGATTGCGCAAGCAGAGGAACAGCTAGCCACAAACGGGGCACACCCAAGGGATGACGGCATAGTCGTCCTCTCTGGCAAGCATTGGAACGAAGGAATCCTCGGTCTGGCCGCTTCCAGTCTCGCTGATCGCTACCACGTGCCAGCAATCGTCATCTCTCAAGGCTCGCGGGTGAGCCGTGCGTCGTGTCGCAGCGTGGAAGGGTTTGATATGGCCGAGTGTCTCAACGCACACTCTGACCTGCTCATCCGCTACGGCGGGCACAAGATGGCAGCGGGATTCTCGCTTGAAAACGACCGCCTTGATGAACTCCGCGAACGCCTTCTTCAATACATGGCCCAGCAACCCATAAGAACCGGGAGCGGAATAGAGACGATCGACGCTGAAGTCGCAGCACGAGAAATCGATATTCGATTCTACACCAATCTAAGATCGCTCTCTCCGTACGGGCCGGGAAACCCATCGCCGCTCCTCTTGCTGCGCGACTGCCTGTTCGAGGAGATGACCTTCGTCGGCGCAGGCAGGCAGCACCTCAAGGGGAGGCTAGTGCAAAACGGGGTCTCTTTGCCGTTCATCGCATTTCGTATGGCAAACCACATCGATCTGTTCGAAGATGGGCCGATGTGCGTGGTCTTTCGCGCAGGCTTCGATGACTGGAGAGGATCTGTGCAGGTAGACGTAGTCGATCTGGTAGCGTGTGAGTAATCACCCTCAACCCTAGCTATCGAAGCTGTTCAACCCCCTGCAGGGGTTGATTCCCCCCCCTTGGGGCCGTGCTTATCACAAAGCCTCTTGATACACCGTCCGCTTGCGGCGGGGTACTTCATTCAGTCTTATGCCTCAGGAAGTGAGAGGACGCGATCGATCGAGAGAACCCCTCGGGCGCTGCCTGCCTGATACCCTCAAGTAATCGCAGCATCTGCACAACCCACAGTATCGTAACTGGAATCGCCGGCTGCGCGAGGTGGATGAACCCGCCGGAGGGATCGGTGATTGACTCAATGCGAAATCCTGCCAGAACAGCCACACTCGCTGCTCAAATCTCCCGCTCCCTAATGGGCACGGCCAGGATGAGCAAAACGACCGCCAAACCGAGAACCTGCAGACGAGAGCCGATCATAACCAGCAAGAGAAGTGGAACGAGGAGGAAGCACAGGCGTGCATACATACGCCCCAACAACAGCCCGACACCGATCGACGCAACAAGGTTCGTGAGCATGGCCCATGATAGATCTATCTTAGCCAGTTTGTCTTCAGTAATAGATACATCTGTCGATAAGACGAACGTGCATCTGGCTACGTGGCAGGTGATCTCTGTGAAGCGGTAGGATGTGGGCAGCCTTACTTTCCGACGCAGAACCGCCGGAAGAGTTGATCGAGAACTTCTTCGCTAGCGTCTATCCCTTGCAGTTCGCCCGCTGTCGCGTGTGCGACGCGCAGCTCCTCGGCAATGATATCGGGCGAGGATTCCTCCTCGATCGCTCCAGCCACGCGCACAAGCGCCCGCTGCATCCGGTGCAGGAGGTCCCTCTCCCACGTGTCGAGGAGGAGGGCTGAGTTTCTTCCTTCGATTCCCCCGCCAAGAAGCTCGGCAGTGATCCCGTTCTTGAGTTCCTCTATTCCATCCCCTGTTTCGGCGGAAATCTCATAGATTGGAAAGCCTACTGTTCGCGGCTCAATAGCCCGTGGCTCAAGCACATGCGGAAGGTCGGACTTGTTCAGAATGATGAAGAGAGGTCTATTCCATTCCCGCCCCAGAAGCTGGCGATCATCGGCGGTCATCTCACAACTGCGGTCAAGAAGGAGTAGAAGAAGATCGCCACGCTTGATCGCTTCTTGCGATCGACGTACGCCCTCGATCTCCACCGGGTCACTCGGCGCTCGCATTCCTGCTGTATCGATCAGGCGCACAGGCACACCGCCAATTACGGTTATCTCCTCTATCGTATCGCGCGTTGTTCCCGGGATCTCCGTGACGATCGCCCGGTGCTCTGAGAGGAGAGCGTTTAGCAGCGTCGACTTGCCAACGTTCGGTCGGCCGATGATGGCAATGGTCAACCCTTCACGCAGCACGCGCCCCTGATCGCTCGCCGCAACAAGCTTCTCGACATCTGAGATGATCAGGCTCACATCCTGAGCAATGCCTTCCTGATGAATCTCTTCGTCGGGGTAGTCGATCTCCACCTCGATCCGCGCCAGGAGTGAAGCGATCTGCTCGCGCATCCGCTCGATCTGGCCGGAGAAGCGCCCCCCAAGCTGATCGACAGCAACTTCCAAGCCAAGTTTCGTTTTCGCACTGACGATATTGAGTACCGACGAAGCCTGATCAAGTGATAGACGCCCGTTCAGGAAAGCGCGCTTGGTGAACTCACCCTTCTCGGCAAGGCGCACACCGGCATCGAGAACAGCATCGAGAACAGCGCGAACAGCAACGATTCCGCCATGGCAGTTTATCTCCACTACATCCTCGCGCGTGTAGGTGTGCGGGGCGCGCATCACCGACACCAACACTTCATCTATCGTCTCGCCGGCTGCAGAGATGTGACCGTAATGGATAGTGTGAGTGGGAACCTGTTTAATGTCTAAATCGCGAGGAGAGCGGAAGAGTTGCGCCACAACCCCGATCGCTTCCGAACCGCTCAGACGAACGATCCCGATTCCACCCTCGCCGATCGGAGTTGAAATGGCGGCGATTGTGTCGCCCGTGATCACACCGCTCATCACGCGTCTTCTGGCTCGATAACCACTCGGCGCTCATCTCCCTCGCCGACGCTGTAGGTTTTCACTCCGGGAAAATTGGCCAGGGTAATGTGGATCGTGCGCCTCTCTCGGGACGGCATCGGGTTGAGCCTTATCCGTTTATGCTCACGCCGCACGGATTCCGCGGCCCCGAGGGCAAACTTGATGAGCTCAGCCCTTCTCTTCTTCACGGCACCATTGACATCGAGAACTACTGCACAGTCGATCCCTGTCTTGCGGTGAACAGCTATCTGCACGAGATGCTCAAGGGCGTTTAGAATCGGCCGCTCTTCAGGAAGGGAGAACAAGTTACCAGTGAGGTTGACATAAAGCTCTTCCATCGGGTCGCCCTCGACGGCGAACGTAATCTCGTCCTCTTCGAGGATCTCCAGAACACCTCGTAGAAAGGCTTCGACCTCCTTACTGATCTTCTCTATCGGTGTGGTCATCACCCGTCTCTTCCTCGATCTGCTCGGGCTCATCGTCTTCAACGATCTCGGCAATTGTGCCGCCTGTGGTTGCCTCAGCCTTGGCCATTTCCCAATTGACAAAGTACTGCTGCCCCACCTGGAAGACGGTCGTCAGCAGGTAGTAGAACCACAGACCGGCAGGGAAATTGTACAGAAAAACAGCCATGAAGATCGGCATCATATACGTC
>JAGGXO010000164.1 GCA_021163015.1 Candidatus Bipolaricaulota bacterium | reverse complement strand
GTTTCTACCCTGTGTCTCGGCACCTGTCTGTCATTCGGACGCAGACAGGCCTTTGCGCGAGAAATGCTTGTCTTTTGGCCCGTTCATTAATTTGATCTTGCGTCTCAGCGGGAGAAAGACAGAAGGAATATCGCGCAGGGACGCAGGCCTGTCTGCTGGTGTCCGGCAGACAGGGCGCAGAGGAGAACCAAGAACTAACAAGTGTTTGAAGGCCTTAAGACGCTTTTCTCAGCGTCCCAGCGGGAGAAGAACAGAAGAAATATCGCGCAGGGACGCAGGCCTGTCTGCTGGTGCCCGGCAGACAGGGCGCAGAGAACAGCGGAAAAACGACATACGTACTCAAGGAATGCTTTCCTCAGCGTCCCTGCGGGAGAAAACGAATGTGACTTTTCAAAAATGCTGAACCAGAGAGCAGAAGTTGAAAGGAATCTATTGGGCAGTTGCAGGAGAAAAGGGGAGGTGCCTCCGGATGCGAGGTAAGTTATTCCTTAAGAGGGTGTTGGACTTTGCGGTAAGCTTTGTCTGGCTTGTCCTGTTGTCCGCGCCATTTGCCATCATTGCCCTGGCGATCAAGCTTGACTCGAAGGGCTCGGTCTTCTTCAGATTCAGCTCATACAGCGCCGAATTGGGAGCAATGTAATCTCGCACACGTCTACCAAGTTGATCGTCAGGTCACCCTCTCCCAAACTTGTCTTTCTGTATCACTTATGACACGCTCGTGATCACGATGCCTAACAGTGGCAAGGGAAGGTGAAATTCAGTTCATCGTACGCACGCGCGATCATGATCCGCCGCACGTTCACGTGAGCTTGCCAGACGGCAAGGAAGTGCGGATCAACCTGAACGATGGGAGCTTTATGGACCCGGTTCCCAAAGGCAAAGGGAAGACGATCGAGCAAGCTTACAGGAGACACGCGGAAGCGATTAGAGAGGTATGGGAGGAATACCATGCAAGTCGAGGGCCAGATTACGAGGCAGGAGGTGAGCTAAGTGACCATCACTGAGATCAAAAGCGTGGTGCTTCCTGAGGCGGCACGGATGATGACTCGTGTCGATGTGGATACAGAGCATCGCCGACTCCGGGCGTGGTTCGCCGATGGACTCTCAGCCATTGTCCCGGTAGAGGAGATCGAAAAGGCTGGCAAACCGGTTACCCTAGACCTGAGCGAGGTCAAGTTCTTGGACCCTTACGTCATTCTTATTGCCAACACTGAGGGAGGTATCGAAGAGATTCCCTGGGATCTTATCCGACACTTCTGCGATGCAGAGTTCTCCCACTCTGAGCAGATGAAAGACCAGTTTTCCCGGTGTGCATTGGGAACACATCTGCAACAATTGCGGGAAGAGGCTGGGCTTACGCAAGCCGAACTTGCCAACAGGGCTAAGGTCGGCCGAGCGACCATCAGTCGCATCGAGAATGGGAGGATATATGCACATACCGTAACGCTGCGCCGCTTGGCTAAAGCCCTCAATATCAATCTTGTAGAGCTCATTACAGCTTCGGATGCCTAATGCTGAGCCGTTTCGCCAACTGGAGTTGTTCCACATTGGGACTTTCAACGAGTCTATACCCGTCTCGTACCTCAGCGGGTGGTAGTGTTGTTAGAATAGAAGAACAATATCGCGCAGAGAGCTGAGTCAACTCACCACGAAGGACACGAAGAGCACGAAGGGTTATCCCGCAGAGGAAGACAAGAAAGGAGCCTTAGGCTTTTAGTTGGTTGTTTCTTACCCTGCGCCTCCGCGTCCCTGCGGGAGAAAAGGTTTTGACTTTAAGCCGAGCCGTTCACCCAGCCTTGTACCTCGGCGGGAGAAGAACAGAAGAAATATCGCGCAGTGGGCCTGTCTGAGTTGAAAGAGCAGACAGGGCAGGGGCGCAGAGAATGACAGAAAAGAAGCTTTTGACTCTTGACTTGGTTGGTCTTGCCTCAGCGTCCCAGCGTCTCTGCGGGAGAAATGCTTGGTGTTTTTGGCCCGTCCACTCATTTGATATTGTGCCTCGGCGGGTAAGAGTTGTTAGAATAGAAGAATGATATCCCGCAGGGACGCAGGGGCGCAGAGAATGACAGAAAATGAGATAGGGACAATTGTAGTTGAGTCGGCCATTGCCGTGCATCGCGCGCTTGGCCCGGGACTCCTCGAAACCGTATACGAAGTTGTTCTGGCGCGGGAATTGCAGGATCGAGGTCTGAATGTCGAGCGTCAGGTCCCTGTGGCGATCCAGTACAAGGAAATCAGGTTTGATGAAGGGTTCCGGGCGGATATCATCGTCGATAGCAAAGTCATCTTAGAACTGAAGTCCGTTGAGCACGTAAGTGCGGCACACAAGAAGCAAGTTCAGACATATCTGCGACTGACCGGGTGCAAGCTCGGGTATTTGTTAAACTTCGGCGAAGCCTTGATGAAAGCGGGGATCACGCGGTGTGTCAATGGCCTCGAAGAATGATACTCTCAGAACTCTCAGCGTCTCAGTGTCTCTGCGGGAGAGAAGGTTTTGACTTTAAGCCGAGCCGTTCACCCAGCCTTGTACCTCGGCGGGCAATAGTGCCGTTAGAATAGAAGAATCATCTCGCGCAGAGAGCCGAGTCAACTCACCACGAAGGACACGAAGGGAAACGCGGATTTTGGAGCGATGAGCGCGGAATTGAACAGAAAGCGGAACGTAGAGTACGCCAAGAAATGGTCTCCGCGTCCCTGTGTTTTCCCCTCTTCCCTTCGCGCGCCCAGCGTCTTGAGTGAGCGTAGCGAGCGGGCGAGAGAAAGGCTTGGCCTCACGCAGAAAGCTGAGTTAACTTACCACGAAGGACACAAAGAGCAAGAAACATTCTCTCGGAGAGCCGCAGGCCTGTCTGCTGGTGTCCGGCAGACAGGATGCAGAGGCCTGTCTGTTTCGTCGGCACAGACAGGTAGCGGGAAGATAGGGATGGGGTAATAAGGCCCAGAGGTGGGATTGAAGGATCATGGATTATGGATTACGACCAGCTACTAGCCTGAAGACTCTGGACTCTGGACTCTGGGCTAATGACTGAAGACTGACGACTTCTCAGCGAGCTCGGTATCGCGATACCTCCGCGCCTTGAGTGAGTGAAACGAACGGCCGAGAGAAAGGCTTGGCCTCTGCGAGAGAACGCTCTTGCCTTCTCGTCACTCATTATTCATCACTCATCACCGCTCTTTCACTGAACGCCGAAGAAGAGAAAGCGGATGAACATCAGCACGGGGATTATCTCCAATCGGCCGATCCACATGTTGAACGACAGCGCGAGCTTGCTCAGGGTAGGCATGGTTGGGCTGGTGAGTCCTGTCGACAGCCCAACGTTTCCCTGAGCGCTTGCCACTTCGAATATGACGTCGGACAGGCTGAATTCGGGTGATGTGTGCAGCAATACGATCACACCTAGTGCGAGGAAGCTCAACCACAGGAAGGTAATCAGCGATGCATCCTCTAGGCGATGGCCCACTTCTGCTTCATCGATCGCCTTCTCTCCGATACGGAACGGCACAAGCGCCCCTTGCGGAGAGACGATCTTGCGGAAGCGCCAGCCGACACCCCTGATCAAGATGAGCATGCGTATCACCTTGATTCCGCCGGCGGTCGATCCGGCCGCTCCGCCGAAGATCATCCCCGCGGAAAGGAGGAGCTTTGCCGTCGAGCTCCAACTTCCGATATCTACGGTTTGGAACCCGGTACACGTCATCGCGGAAACAAACTGGAATGTGGAATCCCTCAAGGATTGTAGTGGTCCAAGCTTGGCCAAGTTCTCCAGCACAAGGAAGATGGAGCCCATTAGCACTACGATGAGAACCCAGCGCGTCTGCGGGTCTTGCCACAGAATCTGCCCCTTTCCGCGCATCAGTTCGTAGTGCACGGCAAAGCTAATCGCGCCGAAGAGCATGATTGGAATGAGAGCTAGCTCGATCGCCACGCTGTGATAGGAGGCGATGCTGTTTGCCGTCACGCTGAACCCACCGGTAGAGATCCCGGTCATGGCGGTGTTGAGCGCGTCCCAGATTGGCATTCCCGCGCCCCATAGGATGATCGTGCTGACGAACGTGTACAGAAGGAAGATCCACCACATTGTTCGTAGCGTGGAGACGATGCTCGGGTGAATCTTCTCGCCCCGTGCCTCGGCGTAGTACAGGCTGTAGGTTGCCGCACCCGGCCGCGGCCCGGCGAGGATGGTGAGCATCAGGACGATCACTCCCATTCCCCCGATCCATTCCATGAAACTACGCCACCATTGGAGCGTTCGCGGGAGCAGATCGGCACGCGCGGCCATTGTCAAGCCGGTCCCCGTGTAGCCGGAGACCGACTCGAAGAACGCATTTGTCGGATCCCGGAAGTGGAGCAATGTCGGTGATGCGACCCCGCCCTGCTGCGCAAAGATTGCAGTCAAGACAAATGGTAGCGAGCCGAGTGCAGCGACGAGGAGCCATCCAAAGGCAGCGATGATCATCCCGTGCTTCAGCTTGGCGTCACCCGCGTTACGAAATGGGATGTAGAGGATTGCACCCAGCGCAAACGAGATCAGGGCGGTGATCAGCAGGGGAGAGACGGCGTACGTCTCGTGGAACGCCAAGGGGACAACAAGCGAAATCAGGGCCATGACACCGACAACGGGGACGAGCATCCCCAGGTCCCGTACGATGATCCGCACATCTGGCCACATGCGTGAATTCAGAGGCATCATCCGGTCAGTTTATCGATTATCTCATCGCTTGCCCGTTCTAGCGAGAAAAGAGTGAGCACATCATCTGGGGCGAAGATGGTCTCCGGGGTGACAATCTCTTTCTTCCCTTCACGCTCGACGGCGATAACCGTCATTGAAGCGGGAACGATATCCCTCTTTAGGCACTCGGCGAACGACTTTCCAACGAGCACTGACTCCGTCTTGACAACAATACGAAACACTTGATCGCCCTGTGAAAGGATCGTGAAGTCCTTCACGTTAGGGCGTTTCACCGCAGTGTACAGGTGATTCGCCACCACCTCCTCCGGGTTCTCCATCACATTTGCGCCCAGTCGGTTGAAGAACTCGGCATGCTCCTTCCCGTTTACGATAGACACAATCGATGGAATCTTCAGCTGCTCGGCGATGGAGACGACCATCAGATTCACTGCGTCGTCGCTAGTAGTGGCGATCAATGCGTCCGCCCGTTCCGAGCCGGCCTCACGCAGCGTCTCTGCCAGAGTCGCATTTCCATTGAGGACAGTGATATCGAACTTGTTGCTGATGTCCCTGGCGCGCTCGGGATTTGCCTCGATCACAACTACGTTATTCTTCTCCTTGGTGGCGATTTCGATTAGGCTAAGCCCAATGCTTCCCGCGCCAACAATTATCATATACATCATCCAGCCCTCCCCACACCCCACGCATGGTAGCACAGAATGGATCAATGGTCAACGGCAAAGGCAGAGAAAACGCAGAATCTAACGCAAGTTGGGGAGGCTAGCATTCAGCTATCAGCCGTCAGCGATCAGCGATCAGCTCACAGCCGTCAGCCATCAGCTTGACACAGGACCAGGTTCCCGCTAGCTTCTGGCCTTAGCTTACTCCTTACTCCTTACTCCTTACTCCTTACTCCTTACTTCTTCCATTCACCCTTGAC
>JAGGXO010000031.1 GCA_021163015.1 Candidatus Bipolaricaulota bacterium | reverse complement strand
TCAGGATTTCCTCGCTCTTCGGCCCCTGCAAAGCGATGTCCATCACCCCGCGCTCCCGCTTCAAATCGCGCAGGGTGACGCGCGGCCCGATCTCGCGCGACAGCATGTCTGAATCGATCAGGTAGCGTCCCTCGTTCACCCCGGTGAGCCACTCCCAGTCCTTGTCCTCATTGGAGGCGTTCACCACAACGAGATAGCGATCCGCAGCGCGACGGTAGACGAAGATATCGTCGATTACGTTCCCTTCAGGATCGAACAGCTGCGCGTACTGCGATTCCCCGTCAGAGAGCCAGGCGGCGTAGTTGGCGGTTACATTGTTGAGAAACTCGGTTGCGTACTCACCGGAGACGTGGAAGACCCCCATGTGCCCAAGGTCGAACAGGCCAGCGGCGATTCTAATAGCGCGGTGCTCTTCAAGCGCGGACGTGTACCAAACCGGCATCTCCCAACCGGCAAACGGGACCAAGCGCGCGCCCAGTTTCTTGTGCGCCTCGTAGAGCGGCGTGTGCTTCAGCTCTCCCTCCTTTTCCTCCCAGGAGAAGGATACCTTGTCCGCGGCATCAGCAGGGATGTCTAGCAGCTTCTGACCGATGAAGTACGGCTTGTGAGGGGAGAAGAGGTCGGGGCGCTGAGCGTACACGGAAGTAATGCTCACCTCTGAGTCCACATTCGGAATCTGCGAAGAGAGCCAATCGCACGCGTTCTGCGGGACGTCCTCCTCCACGATCTCTTCAACGAATGCAGGCCCTTCTACCTTGCGGAACAGATCGTCATCATCGAACAGCGTGTAGCCATCGGCAAGGCCGGAGAGCCATTGCTGTACAACGATCCCGCGCTCGCGCGGAGCAATGACAAGGTACTCCTCGTCCCCGATCCGCCCGACGATGACCTCGGACACCAGAGATCCATCCTTGTCAAACAGGAAGGTATCGCACCTCTCCCCTTCGGAGAGGGTAATGATGTCCGAGGTCGTCGCCTCGTGCAGGAGTGCTCTGCTCCGCCCACCGCGCACGCGTAGGATCGTCCAGCGCCCACCATCCTCATGAGCTAGCGGGACGGAGACCTCAGGGTCAACGCGGGCGATCAAGGCACGCACTTCATTCTTGGCCCACTCGAGAACATCGAGTGGAAGCTTCCCGCGCGACAGGTCGCCGGTTAGGCCGAGGTAGGAGAAGGGACGAATCGCTCGTAGGACCCTGGCGATGATCGAGGCGAGGATCTCCATCTCTTCCTGACCCATCCCTCGCTGCGTCGCCCACGGAGTACCAAGGCGAATCCCATGCGCATCCGCTGCACTGTGATCGCCAGGGATGGTGTTCTTGTTGCAGACAATCCCCACTAGGTCGAGGACGCGCGAGGCAATTTCGCCCATCATCGTGAATCCAGTATCGGTCTTGATCTTCCTCAGATCGACAAGGAGCAGGTGAGTGTTCGTCCCACCGTAGGCAACGGTCAATCCCTCATTTGTGAGTGCAGCAGCCAGATACTTGGCGTTCTCCACGATGCGCCGCTGCAGATCCTTGAATTCATCCCTCTGCGCAAGCTTCAGCGCCACGGCGATGGCGGCGAACTTGTTCACGTGCGGTCCCCCCTGCTCACCAGGGAAGATCGCCGCATCGATCTTAGCAGCAATCTGTGGGTCAGTGGAGAGAATCACCGCACCACGCGGGCCACACAGGGTCTTGTGAGTAGTGAATGATACGACATCCGCGATCCCGATCGGGTTGGGATAGACTCCTCCAATGATCATCCCTGCGGTGTGAGCAACGTCGGCAAGAAGGGTCGCACCGACGGTATCGGCTATCTCGCGGTATTTCTGCCAATCGGGCTGCCAGGGGAAGGAGGTAAACCCACCGATGATCATCTTCGGTCGATGCTGCAGAGCAAGCTCCATCATCTTATCGTAGTCGAGTTTTCCGGTCTTACGATCGGCTGCGTAGGAGACGATGTTGTAGCGCTTTCCGGTGATGTTAAATCGAGAGCCGTGCGTCAGGTGCCCACCCTCGGTGAGGTCCATCCCCATCACGGTGTCGCCCGGGTCGACGAACGCCTCGTAGACAGCGAGATTCGCGGCCGCTCCAGATAACGGCTGCACGTTAGCGAAGATCCTCTCCGCTGGCCAGTCGGGAGTAGCGAACGCCTCTGCGGCGCGGCGGCCGGCAAGCGACTCTACGAGATCGGCCATCTCCGTTCCCTTGTAGAAACGCCAGTCGGCGTAGCGTCGGTGCTCAGCGAGCTGCATATCAAGGTCGGCCAGCTCGTCGGGAGGAGTGCTGCGCATTGCTGGGCGCGGGTAGCCCTCGGCGTAGACGCTGGTGAACACCGAGCCGAGCGCCTCGCGCACCTCCGGTGGGGTGAGGCTCTCGGACGGGATGAGGATGATCTTCTCCCGCTGCCTCCGCTGCTCAGCGCTTATCAGGGCCGCGGTCTGCGGGTCACTCTTCAGAAGATGGGTCAAGTGGATCTTGTCGCTCATGTTCGCTCCTTTTGCCAGTCGATCGTATCGGGGTGAAGTCTACGACGAAGATTGTGATCTTTCCAACCCTCGCGCGAAAGAACGTATAACCCACCGCTCACAAGCGAGTGTCCACCAAGGATCACAGGAATCCTCGCCTCACCTGCCGCGAGGGTGAAGTCACGCCAGAGAGGATCACTGATCGCCCAATGCTCTAGAAGGTCACTCGCGAAACGATCGCTAGCCGGCGGAAGGTATCTGCCCTGCGCAAGGAGCGGGCGCGTGTCGATGATCGCTCCATCAGAAGCGTTCTCCAGCTTCTTGAAAAAGTAGCCTGTCCCCTTTTCTACTAGCTTGCCAATCATGATCTCTCTGTCTGTAGGATAGCTCTTCATCCCCCGCCCTTCACTAAGGACAACTGTACGACATGCGACTTCTTGTTCGAAGTGCGCCCAGGTAATCGGGTTTACGCGGCCGATGATCATAACCTGTGCATCGCGCATGCGCAGAAGCGGAAGAATATCGGAGACTCCCTGATGCTTGTATGTGATGGTGCGCGTGAACTCACGCATCTTCTCTCCACCCAGTTTCGTTGCGGTGAGTAGAAGAACATCAGTTGGGGTATCGATGTCGAACTGCGTTTCTAGCTCGCGCGACAGGGAGTAACACGCTATCCCGGCATCGGAGAGGGCAAACCCAAGCGAGTTATCGAGAGAGGGGAGATCGATCGATAATAGATCTTGTGCGCGCGCAACGGCAGCGTAGTCGCAGCCGTAGAAGTTGTTGAAGGCAGCACCTGCAAGAGAGCATTTCGCGAAATTGACAAGAGATCGCGCCCTCGCGACGTCGAGGAGACCTCCAGATCCACTACCGAAGTAGAGAAGGGAGTCTATCTCTTGCTCGCGAATTATGTCCTTCAGCACGTTGCCGAAGTGAAACGGTGATGACCCACGCTTCACACTCAATGACACACCGCAGCTCGCCATCTCCTCGCCCAGAGAGGCTTCCTCGGTGACAAGGATGATCTTTTCAACCCCGGCTGCGCACAGGACGCTGGCAAGGTCAAGCGACGATGCCGTTCGTGCTGTCTTGACCAGAATCTCGCCCGCGCTGCTACCAAGCGGGGCGTCCATGATCACCGCTGTTATTTCAGACATGGCTCTATTCTAGCAAGCTTCGCCGTGATGAAGCGAAGTATCTCAGCTATTTCTCCCGCGCGGGCCCACTCCCGAGCTCAAGCCGCAATAGGACGTTGCTTCGTGCTTGGATGGCAGAAAAAGTCCCTCCCGATTGTGCATGGGAGGGTTTGTCACTCAAAGAGACCTGAGCCATAAGCCACTCAGCTATCTTGTCTGCAGCGGCTATCTCCTTCTGCGCGGTCGTGCATCGGGGATCATCTTCGCTTCACCAACATATGGCAATAGGGCCAACTTGCGTGCTCGATTGATCTCAAGCGCTACCTGCCGCTGATGCTTGGTGCACAGGCGCGTCGCCCGTTTGGGAAGGATTTTTCCCAAGCGATTCATGTACTGCTTCAGCTCTTCTGGTTTCTTGTAGTCGAGGACGATCTCTCGCTCACAGACTCGACACACGTGTTTTCGTTTGTAGAACATAGCTTAGAAAGGAACCTCCTCATCTCCGCTGGCTGGTCGCTCATCCTTTGCCGGAATGGTGCCGGCGTTGTCCGATGACCGAGCACCTCCCAGGAACTGCACATTTTGCGCAACCACCTCGACCATCTTCTTCTTCTCGCCGTCTTGAGTTTCAAAGGAGCTGATGCGCAATCTGCCCTCTATGGCTACCGACCGGCCTTTGCTCAGGTAGTTGGCACAGTTCTCCGCCTGCGATCCCCAAGCAACAATTGGCACAAAAGTCACGTCCTCCTGCAGTTGCCCAGACTTATCCTTGAATTGACGGTTGATCGCGATGCTAAACTTCGTGCGAGCCGTGCCACCAGAGGTGTACTGCAATTCCGGATCTGCGGTCAGATTTCCGATCATGATTACCTTGTTGAGGCTTGCAGACATGCTTCTATCTCCCTACTTCCTGGTGGCGACGATCTGGTAACGGAGGATCTCCTCATCGATATTCAGCCGCTCACTGACCTTGTTGACTGCTTGCGGGGGCATCTGGAACAGACTAAGGCCATAATACCCATCTGTATAGTGCTTGATCTCGTACGCGAGCACTCTCTTCCCCCAATCATCCACCTTGTCCACCTGGCCACCATTGTCAGTAATCAAGTTGTGAATACGGTCCACTTTCTTGGTGCGGTCTTCGTCGGACAGATCAGGACGCAACACATAAACAATTTCGTATTCTTTCACTCCTACACCTCACTATCGATATCCGGCGTAAACTTTACTCTGGAAACAGAGGGAAGTCAAATCGCTGCAATCCCTGTCTTCATGCGACAAAGTCTTTCAGATCCTCATGATATCACCCGCCACCAGATCGCTGTAATGCCCTTCTTTTCTTGACAGTCTTGCCCTACCTGCCTATAATGCTTGGCATTCTCCCAAAGAGAGGGAGTGATAAGGTGAACAAGGGAGAGTTCACGGACAAGCTTTCGACAGAGACTGGCCTATCAAAGAAGGATGCTCGCATGGCGTTGAATGCGGTAATCGACCTAATCCCTGAGTATAGGGCATCCAACGAGGACGTCCTGTTGAACGGTTTTGGCAAAGTTGAGGCTCGTGTGGGCAGGGAATCGAAGAGGCTTAACCCTCTGACACAGAAGCGAATCACGGTTCCGAAGAACGTCGTACCAGTCTTCAAACCAGGGAAGAATCCAAGAAAACATTGTTACGAAGAACCTGAAGGTGGCAAAAGAAGGATCTGGCTTCAAGATCAAGAGACAAGACTTGTTCAGGAACACGCTGGTGCTAGACTAGATCGATCGAGGCAATGCATTGATCAAAAGAACGGCAAGTCTCCAGAATTGGCAGTTCGAGCAACATGGACATTTGTTCCTAATGATAGTGTTGCTTGATCTGCCATTGTCTTTTCTCTGATGTAAGATAGATTGTTGGTAATGTTCTTCCTCGCTCGGTACATTCGAGGCGGTTGTTGGATGTAGCGAAGTGCGAGGATGCTCCGGGAATCTGCTGCAAGGAGGTGAAAGCCAGAAGCAATTCTGGGCAGACAACAGCGTAGCGCTGTCCGCCTACCATGTTGGGAGGAAGTAACCCTGGTGGGGTTACTGCCACAAGTTGAGTGGTGGCAGCTTCCAAGCTGCCTGCTGTACAAAGATATATCTTCAAGGGAGGAAATGCGATGAAGAGAACCGTTAAGAAACTGCTGCGAAGTAGAGGGCTGTACTACCTGTTGATGATTGC
>JAGGXO010000124.1 GCA_021163015.1 Candidatus Bipolaricaulota bacterium | reverse complement strand
TGTGGGACTGTTATGTCTTTTCGGATCTCGTCACCTACCCGTCGCTCTATGAGGGTTGGGGGAACCAGTTTCTCGAAGCGCTGCGTGCCCGCGTTCCGATCGTTGTCTTCGAATACCCCGTATACCGCGCTGATATCAAGGAGAAGGGATTCTCGGTCATCTCCCTGGGAAGCGAGGTTGAGGGGAAGCATGATCTGGGCCTGGTGCAAGTGAGTAATTACCGCATTGAGCACGCAGCAAGGGAGAGCCTGCAGGCATTGACTGATAGCGCGCTTCGCGAAGCGATGGTGAAGAAGAACTTCGCCCTGGGGAAGCGCCTCTACAGCCTGGAGAGCTTAGAAAGATATCTACACGTTATCATGCATAATGGATAGATAGATTAAGAAGAGATAATACAGTGGAGGAAGCTATGGCAGTAGGAACAACAGATATCGTGGTTGGAATAAGCACGCGAAACTGCGCTGAAACGGTGAGTGGCGTGATTGAGACTGTTGACGCGGGGTTAACCAAGTTCTTCCCGGGTGAATCCGGGCTGATCGTGGTATCGGATGGGTTTTCCACCGATGGGACACGGGACATCGCCTCGAAGACGAAGACGCAGTGCGAGAAGATCGTGGTCACTGAGGAGGGAGAACTGGGGAAAGGGAGCGCGATCAGAACGATCTTCAAAATCGCAAGAATGCATGACGCTAGAGCGGTTGCGCTTGTCGATGGTGATCTTACGAGCATCAGGCCAGATTGGATAGATCGCCTCGTTTCACCGATCATGGCTGGAAGAGACCTTGTGGTCCCGTACTATCTGCGCTATCGCTATGATGGTGTTATCACCAACCAGATTGCCTACCCACTGACGAACGTGTTGTTCGGCCTTGGCGTGCGTCAGCCGATCGGCGGAGAGTACGGTTTATCCGCGAGGCTTATCGAGCGACTGCTGCGGCATCCTCTCTTCCCGGCGAAGTTCGGTATCGACATCTTCATCACCCTCGTATCCGGAGCTGAGGGTATGAATCTGGTGGAGGCAGTCCTTGGAGTGAAGGAGCACGAGTCAACGAAACAGTATGCTGACCCGGAGGAGCTCCTTGTTCCCATGTTCTACCAGGTCGTAGGGACGCTCTTCCATCTGATCGATTACTACCGTAGCTACATCGAGAACGTAGATGGGGTTAGAGCTGTCGAACGACTTGGGGAGATTCCGCCCGTGCAGCCACACAAGCTGACAGTTGACAGGGAAGGGATCTACCTCCAGTTTCACGCTAAGTACGATGAGTTCATACGAGGGAAGGCGATGTTCCTCAATGAGTTACAAGGTGATCTTGAAGCTGTCTACTCCCTCGATCTCTCCGAGTTCTCATTTCCTCTTGACCTTTGGGTGAAGTCAGTGTACCTGGCGATCGATGCCTTCTCAGGCAGTCATGCCCTTAGTATCCTCGATGCGCTGCGTGTCCTGTGGCAAGGTAGATTCCTGAGCCTCGTTTCGGAGACGGAAGAGATGTCAGATGATGAGGCAGAAGCATACATTCAGGGGCAACTTGCAGCCTTCCAGAGACTACGCTCCATGCTCTTCTAGTGGGAGTACCACTTTGGCTCACATCAAGATCTCTGAGGATGGGTGTCGTGTACCTAGTCATGCGCACTACACTTGATCAGATTCGCACTTGATTGAGAGAACAGATTTGAGGATCATTTGCGTCCTCTCGATGAGATCACAGAGTGAGAAGAATGTACCGACCGAAGGGGCAATAGGGGATTGACAGGCCTGTGCAATAGATCATACTACCACTATCAGCAGACGCAAGCATTCATCCGTTTGCTAAATCGCCAAAGGAGAATAGGATGAAGGGTCTTCTTGTAAGGAGTGAGCATAACCCGTTAATCAGCGCTGAGGATATGCCTTACCCAGTCAATACGGTGTTCAATGCAGGAAGCGTCGATCTGGGTGATCAAGTTCTGCTCCTGCTAAGGGTAGAGAGCCGTTCTGGCCGTTCTCATCTGACTGTAGCTCGCAGCAGTGACGGAATTACAGATTGGCGGATTGAGAATCAGCCGCTCTCGCCAGGGGACAATCGTCCCTACGAGGCGTACGGTGCTGAAGACTGTCGCATTACTCGGATCGATGAGCTTGGGGCTTGGGTTCTTGCCTACACGGCTTACTCGCAGTACGGGCCAGCGGTCGCGGTCGCCACCACCCACGACTTTGTGAAGGTAGAGCCGTTGGGGGTTGCCTTCCCTCCAAGCAACAAGGATGCCGCCATCTTTCCACGTAAGATCAACGGGCGCTACGCGATGCTCCACCGTCCACTCGCACAGGACGGGAATATCTGGATTGCCTATTCACCCGACCTTGTGCATTGGGGGGAGAACAACGTTGTCCTTCCGTTACACCGCGGACCATGGTGGGATGGATCGAGAGTGGGTACGGGGATTCCGCCGATCGAGACCGAATATGGGTGGCTCATACTCTACCACGGTATTAAGAACATGCCCGGTGGCCCGATATATCGCGTCGGTGCAGCGCTACTCGACCTTGAACAACCGCATCATCTCCTCGCTCGTACTCGTCACTGGCTGTTTGGACCTGAGGAGCCGTACGAGAGGACCGGTGACGTACCTAATGTTGTCTTTCCGTGCGGCGGGTTTGTTCGCGGCGGTGATTTGTGGGTCTATTACGGCGCGGCCGACTCTTCAATTTGCCTGGCGACAGGGAACATCAATGACATTCTGGATGCCGTCCGGGCCGATCCCGTCGATGCTCGCTAGGGCACACAGATGAACAGGGAATCACGCCTTCGTGGCGATATCGATCGTTTCATCCATGCTGCCTTGACTGCAGTTGCTCCGGAAGCCTGCCTTGAACGGGCAGTGCACCTAGATTCCGATCGTCTCTTCGTCAACGAAGTATCGGTCGATCTCTTTGACGTTTCGCGGATCATCGTTATCGGAATGGGGAAGGCTTCATCCAGAATGGCCGCCTCTTTGGAAGCGATCCTGGGTAAGCGAATCCATGACGGGCTGGTCGTCACCGCTGATGGGTACAGGGTCCCGACGAGTCGAGTGAAGGTTGTCGAGGCATCGCACCCTGTTCCCGATGAGCGCGGTGTCGCTGCTGCGCGCCGCATTGCGGAATTTGCCGATAGGGCAAAGCAGGACGATCTGGTGATCGTCCTCCTCTCGGGCGGGGGATCGGCCCTACTCACACTTCCTGCTCCTGGGATCACGCTTGACGATCTTGTGGCAACAAACAAGCTTCTACTCCTTTCGGGGGCGACGATTCAGGAGATCAACACCGTGCGCAAGCACCTCTCGCAGCTTAAAGGGGGAAAGCTTGCGAGGCGTGCCTTTCCGGCTACGGCCCTCACCCTGATCCTCTCCGACGTGCCGGGTGACCCGCTGGATGCGATCGCCTCTGGGCCGACCGTGGGTGACACAACGACCTATGCCGATGCAGCGCGGATCCTTAGGCACTACGGATTATGGGAGAGAGTTCCGCGCTCGGTGAGGACTTACATTGAGAGGGGACTGAGCGGTTCTGCTCCAGAGACTCCGAAGCCCGGGGACCACGTGTTCGCAAAGGTTACGACCGCTATCATCGGGTCCGGATCTGTGGCGGCAGAAGCCGTGCTTAGCGAAGCGAGAAGTATGGGGTATCACACCCTCCTCTTCACAACGACACTAGAGGGAGAGGCATGCGAAGTGGGTAAGGTCCTTGCCTCCATCGCCAGGGAGGAGGTGCAAAGCGAGCGCCCGCTTCCACTGCCGGCGTTGATCGTCGCCGCTGGCGAGACGACGGTCACTGTCACCGGATCGGGAAAGGGAGGGCGCAATCAGGAGCTTGCCTTATCTGCGGCACTCGGGATCGAAGGGATTCCCGGCGTGGCAATCGCCTCTGTGGGGACGGATGGGCGCGACGGTCCGACCGATGCCGCTGGCGGGATCGTCGATGGTGGAACGATCGTCAGGATGCGAGAGCTGGGTATCGATCCCAACGTGACGCTGGCCGAAAACGACTCCTACCATGCCCTCGCCAGCTCCGACGATCTCATCATGACCGGCCCCACCGGGACGAACGTGGCCGATCTGTGCCTTATTGCGTGTGATACAGCCCCCTCTTAGGAGAGCTGAGCTGTCTTCTTGGCCAGATCGATCTTGAACTTCTCGATCAACTCAACTGGAGTTGGATCGAGCTTGTTTGCAAGGGCGAGGTAGTAGCTCACATAGTCGCCGAAGTAGATCTGCGATAGGATCTGCGCGAGCTCTGTCTCCCCTTGCGCGGAAACAGCGCTGTGCGGCACATGGTGTCCATCGAACAGCTCAGTCATGATCTCCATTCGGATTCTGTTCTCCGGGTGATCGTAAGAATTCTTAAGAAGGACGATGTGCTGGTTTTTCAGGAGGTCGCTTCGTACGAGGGCGAGGATCTCGTTGTGGTTGAGTTCGGAGAATGCGTTCCAGTACGCCGGCTGCTTGGCGTTCTCGTTGATCTGTGTCTTGAAGCGCATCGCGACGAGATCGGTGTTGTTAGCCGTGCCGTAGATGATCGGAATGTGCCCGTGCAGAGCCCGCGCAAGCTCCTTTGCCGGGTTGTCGTGCAGAGGAACGCTCGCTTCGCATTCTGCCTTGACCTTGCCAAGCGCCGCGTACATGTCATCCCACTGATCCGCCCGTGCCACCAGATCGAGGCGAGATAGTATCACAATGAGTGGGAGCGCAAGGTAGCCGGTCGCTACGCGCGGTTGGAACCCTGATGGGACTTGCAGAAACGGTATATCATTCTCCTGCGCGATCTGCTCGATTTTCCCTCCGCTGGCGATGCACAGGGCTTGCAGCCCTTTTTCGATTCCATCCCTGAGCGACGAAATGGTCTCGGCGGTATTCCCTGAATAGCTTATGGCAACGAGCAGCGTTCGACTATCGGCGAAGCTGGGCAGCGTGTAGCTTCGGTTGACCATGACCGGGACCTTGGCGAAGCGCCGCGCGACGTCTCCAGCCATCGCTGATCCGCCCATTCCGCAGATGACCACCTTGTCGATTTGCTCCTCACTAGAGAAGGCAAATCCCTTTCCGAGCCCTATTGCTTCGCGGCACTGCACATTGAACGAATCTATCGTATCGATCATGTGGCTCTTGTCGTAACGCTTGTCGAATAGCGTTTTTTCGTTTGTATCCATAGTGTTCGTATGGTACAACCAGTGCGAGTCCAAGTGCAACTCTGGGTAGAGGGATTGTCTATCGACCCGGGCATTGCTATAATGTAATTGCCAACGTATGAACAAGGAGAAGAGCGATGCGAGAGGCGGAGATAAAGGCCTTACTAGTGGATCCATTCAACAATGCCCCGGTGATCCTGCTCAAGGACAGGAATTCCAGCCAGGCGATGCCGATTTGGATCGGTGAGTCTGAAGCGATGTCGATAGCGTTCAGCCTGCAGAGCAACCAGTTCCCACGACCGCTGTCGCACGATCTGATGAAGACGATCATCGAAGATCTAGAAGGGAGCGTGCAGCGTATCGTGATCAGCAGGGTTGAGGAAGGGACGTACTATGCATCCATCTTCCTGACGAACGCTGAAGGGGAAACGACGGAGATTGATGCGCGTCCCTCTGATTCGCTAGCCCTGGCGCTGCGTACGGGAAGCCCGATATTCATTTCCGATGAAGTCTTTGAGGCATCAGCGATAGAGTCGCCGTTTGCGGAAGAGGATGAGTTCCAAGACTTCGTCGAATCGAAGATGAATCTCGGGCAGTTCAAACGCCTGATAGGATAGCTATCTAGCCGCGAATCACTTCCGTTCCGCGCGGGAGTACGAGGAGTTCATCACGGTTTAAGTTTTGGTTAAGTATGACTTGTGATGCGTAGATCGTTGTCGTTCGCTTTTCATCCTTGAACAAGACAACCTGTCTTACGAGGAACGTTTCCCTGTCTATCGAGATCATCTTCGTGATCTGTCCCGTGATCTTGTCGTACACTCGGAGAATGAAGCCGCCCGGGATAGGGCTCAGCCCAGTGTCGGTCGTCACTCCTGATATGCTAGGAGCCAGCCCGCACGTCTTCGTCTCGCCGAATGCAATCGAGAACGGTCTCCACTGAACGCACCCGGCTATCGTTTCAGTGACCAGCAGATCGCACGGAAAGACTTTCATATCGAACCTTGGGATGTTCTGTGAGACCCGCAACGTGACCTTGCCGTCCTTCCACTGTCGTTCGATGCCGCGTAGGTCGAAGCTGGAGAGGCCCAGGTCGGTCAGGGGAAATCCGGCCCATCGCTTGATGATCGTCATGTTCTGTTGCGGGATGTAGTGTGATAACAGGTCGCGATCCACGGTGTATACCTGCCCCTTCAGTTCTGATGGAGCAAGGTAGAGGACCCTCGCTGCCGGATCTGGCCCATTGATGTACCATACTCGCATTTGGAGAGGATGGCTTTCCTCTCCGGTGGAAACCACATTTAGAACGATCTCCAGATCCTGTACACGATCGAACGCGACCTTGGTTCGGGCAAGCAACCCCCCGGGCTCCATTGGATCGTTTCTCGCGAGGAATGCTTGATCGATTGCCACGGCAGCAACGATTAGGCTGACGAAGATGCCGATCCCCAAAAGGATCAGGTTTTGACTGTTCATCATCACCGATTATAATCGCATTGATAATGGTGTTCAATTCGGTCAAAACGAGGAAGGAGGAAGGCAATGGGAAACCTGCTCGATCGGCTACGACGCGTCCAAGACGCTGCGGTTGAGGGAAAGCGCGTAGTGGTGCGTGTGGACTACAACGTGCCTCTGGCGGATGGAAAGGTGGCAGATGACTCGCGGATTCGCGCCTCTCTCCCCACCCTTGAGAACATCCTCGAACGGGGAGGCGCGCCGATATTGCTCACTCATCTTGGCAGGCCAGAAGGCAAGGTGGTCCCAGCACTGCGGTTGGACCCGGTTGCAAAGCGACTGGAAGAGTTGCTTGGAAAGACTGTTCGCAAGCTCAATACATGTGTTGGCGATGAGGTAACACAGGCGATCGAAGAGTGGGAACCAGGCTCGGTCATCCTGCTTGAGAACGTACGATTCTTTCCCGAAGAGACGGCCGATGAGGCTGGATTCGCTCGCAAGCTCGCCGCCCTTGGTGACATGTTTGTTAACGATGCCTTTGCGACACTGCATCGTGCGCACGCTTCAACCTTGGGAATTGCGGATTACCTCCCTGCGTATGCCGGTCTGCTTGTTCAGAAGGAGATAGAAGCCCTGGCCCGCTTGACGGACAGTCCTGAGCACCCCTATGTGGCGATCATCGGAGGAAAGAAGGCTCGCAGCAAGCTTGGCACGCTGCGCGATTTGGTCGATCAGGTAGACGCGATCCTTATTGGAGGGGGAGTTGCGTTCACCTTCCTCCGCTCTTTGGGACAGAATGTTGGTGGTTCCATCGTAGATGAGTCGCTCTTTGATGAAATCCTGCTCGTCAGTCAGAAGGCAGAAGAGAAGGGCGTGCCGATTGTCCTTCCGCGTGATGCTGTGATCGCCGCCGAACTGAGTGATACGGCGGAATCGTTGGTTGTGCCTATCAATGGCATTCCCTCCGACGCGATGGGCCTCGACATTGGGCCAGAGACAATAGCACTCTTCGGTGAGAAGATTGCCACTGCAAAGACGATCATGTGGGCAGGCCCGATGGGTGCTTTTGAGTTTGCTCCTTTCTCAGCGGGAACCAAAGAGATTGGACAGGCCCTTGCGGAAAGCGACGCCTTTACCGTTGTGGGTGGGGGCGAAACCGGCGAAGCAGTGAAGAAGCTGGGCCTTGCTGAGAAGATGTCGCTCATCTCCACCGGCGGCGGAGCGTGCCTCGCCCTGTTGCGTGGAAAGGCGCTCCCTGCCTTGGAGGCACTGCGGGAGTAGGTTGTCGGCGTTGTTGATCCATGCTACAATGCATTTGTTGCGGGCATAGCTCAGTGGTAGAGCATCAGCTTCCCAAGCTGGGGGTCGCGGGTTCGAATCCCGTTGCCCGCTGTTGACAAGAAGTTGGCCCAGTCCTTTCCTCCTCACGGAATAGTTTGGCCAAGGAGGACGATGAATCACACCGATGATCCCTACGCCCTGACGCTGGAAGTGTTGGAAGAAAGGGTGAAGAAGTGCGTGAAGTGTCCGCTCAGCGAGACGCGTAAGCACGTTGTGTTCGGTGAGGGAAACGCACACGCGGAGTTGATGCTTGTTGGTGAAGGGCCTGGAGAAGTCGAGGACAATACTGGACACCCGTTTGTTGGGCCTGCTGGGCATAAGTTGGATGATGTTCTTGCATCCGTCGGCATATCGCGTGATGAGATATACATCACAAATGTGGTCAAGTGCCGACCGCCGGGGAACCGCGTGCCAGCGAAGAAGGAGATGGAGGCCTGCGATCCGTATTTGGAAGCACAGATCGCGCTTGTGAACCCAAAACTGATAATCACACTGGGAAATACGCCCACACAGTGGCTTGTCCCTGGAGCGGGCGGTATTACGCACATTCATGGGACGTTCATCCCCTGGCGTGGAGGGATCGAAATTGTCCCCATGTTTCACCCCAGCTATCTCTTGCGCAATCCATCGAGGAGCAAAGGTAGCCCGAAGTATCTCACATGGATGGACATCAAGAAAGTGAGGGAATGGCTCGATGACCACGGAAGAAAAACAAATTCTGACGACGTTTGAGGAACAACGCGATTTCGTCGAACAGGCGCTTGTCCAAGCTGAAAAACACCGCAAGAAGAAGGAGTACAGGCAAGGGATCTCTCTGTTGGTGGAGGCGTTGCGCTACGGGATTGACAAGGCTCAGATCTACTACCGTTTAGGGAATATCTACATCGATGGGGATGACTTCAATCGTGCCGAGTATGCCTACAAGCGGGCGCTCGATGTCGATCCCCACCACGTGAATGCCATGCACAATCTGGCGATCGTCTACAAGCGGCAGAAGAAGGTCTCTCTCTTCGTGAAGACCTACAAGAAGGCACAGCGGATGGAGATCCGCTATCCACGCAAGACTCAACTCGACACGAATCAGAAGAGACATCTCCGTCGTCTCAGTGTCAAGATAATGACCGGGATGCTAGCTCTTGGAGGATTGATTGCATTGGTCATGTTCTTCGCCTGGCGCTGAGGGAAGCTTCCAGATCCTGTTTCTGTACTTCATGATGTTTGACGCTCTCTAGACGATCGAGTATAGTGTTCAAAGCCATTCGTATCTGCGAAAACTAAGCGAGGGATCAGCGTGACAAGGAAGAGAATATACGAGATTGCAAGAGAGTTTGGGGTTACCAGTAAAGAGCTGATCAGTAAGCTTGACGAGATGGGGATGCCCGGTCTCAAGGCTGCGAACTCTGTTGATGAAGAAGAATATGGCCTGATCGTCAACCTGTATCAGGAAGAGACCGTGGTTGAGTCAGAGGCCGTTGCGGAAGAGATCGAGAGGGTATCCGAAACTGCGGACAAGAAGGGAGAAAAGAAACAGAAGGCGGATCACGGTTCACCGCGTCCGCCGATTGTCTCTGTTCTCGGGCACATTGATCATGGAAAGACCACGCTCCTTGATACGATAAGACATTCGCATGTCACCTCCAAGGAAGTTGGTGGAATCACGCAAGGCGTGGCTGCCTATCAAGCCAATCTGGGCGGACAGACCATCACATTCATCGATACGCCCGGGCACAAGGCGTTCACGGGGATGCGCGCACGTGGAGCGAAGGCCACTGACATTGCTGTCTTGGTGGTTGCCGCAGATGATGGGATCATGGAACAGACGGTGGAGGCGATCGATCACATAAAGACGGCTGGCATCCCGATGATCGTCGCGATAAATAAGATTGACAAGCCAAATGCGGATATTGACCGGGTGATGCAGGATCTAACGAAACATGGGCTTACCCCAGAGACATGGGGAGGGGAAACGATCACTGTACCCATCTCCGCGTTGAAGGGAGAGAACATCAACGATTTACTGGAGATGATCCTCCTCGTTGCGGAGATGGAGAACCTGCGTGCTGATCCGGCCGGCCCCCTGGGAGCCGTCATCATCGAGAGTCACCTTGCCAAGGGCCGAGGGCCCGTGGCCACTGCTGTTGTGAAGAATGGAACGCTGCGCGAAAAGGATATCATGGTGGCTGGCTCCACCTGGGGACGTGTGCGGGCGATGACCGACGATACTGGTGCGCGGGTTAGTGAAGCTGGGCCGGGCAAAGCGGTTGAGATCCTTGGACTGCAGGATATTCCACATGTCGGGACAATGATCGAGGTCGTGAAATCCCAAAACGAAGCCAAGATAGCCGCTGCCAAGCAGAAGCAGCAAGAGGCTGCCCCGCGCCGCTCGCGAGCGAAGATGAGTGTGGAAGATCTCTTCCGAGAGGCAATGGAGGCCGAGAAGCTGCGCCTTGTCCTCAAGGCCTCCTCGACAGGGGCATTGGAGGCTGCAAAGCGAGAGATAGGAGGGATCGGGGTAGAGGGGATCAAGGTGGAGTTTCTTCACACCGGAGTCGGCCCCATCTCCGAGGGAGATGTGCTCCTTGCTTCGAGTATCGCCGAGGACTGCATAGTTGTTGGATTCGGGGTAAGTGCTGATAGCAAGGCAGCTAGGCTTGCCGAGCACAGCGGAGTCATTATTCTTACGTATGACATCATCTATGACCTGCTGAACGAGATCGAACGTGCGCTGAAGAGTATGCTCGCTCCCGAGTACGAAGAAGAGCACATTGGAGAAGCAGAGGTACGCGAGGTGTTCAAGATCCCAGATGGTGTTGTTGCTGGATGTTATGTCACCGATGGCAAGGTTGAGCGCAAGGCTAAGGTGCGCGTGCTACGAGATGACGAGGAGCAATTTGTGGGTGAGATACTCTCTCTGCATCGCTTCACTGAGAACGTCCGTGAGGTGCAAAACGGCCGGGAGTGTGGTATCCGCATCAAGGATTTTGACGATGTTCAGCCGGGCGATCGTCTGTCGGTCTTCGCTCTCAAGGAGATTGAAAGATAGAGATCATCGGGATCTTCCAAGAAGATCTCTTCCCTTGTACAGAAGGGAGAAGGGAAAACGATGACTGACGGACGCGGAAGGGCAAGAACGCGCGAAGAGATCAAGCGTGAGCTATCGACAATAGTCGAATTCGAAGCACGCGACCCGATAATCAGAGAAGCATTTCCCACAGTAATGGACGTGAGGCTCTCCGTCGATGCTCGCTATGCCAAGGTGTACATCGCTGTTGGTGCCACTACAGCGAGCAAGGAGGAGATCGTCGAAGCATTTGCTCGTGATCGTGGCTTCTTTCGTACGCAACTTGCCAGAAGGTTGACAACCCGTTACACACCCCAGCTGGAATTCGTCCTGGACGAGACAGTGGAATGGGCAATGCGACTTGAGAAGCTATTGGAAGACGAGGACGATGAGTTACCTGCAGATTAAGGAGACTCTTCTGCAGCCATTTCGGCATTCATTGCTCCTCGTGTGGGCGCTTGCTTTCACTGGTGTCTTCTACCTTGTGAACATGCAAGCCAACCTGTATGACATTGCTAACCCCCGCTGGGTGATCACGATGGCTAGCCTCATTTTGCTCTCCCCGTTTTTCAATGGTGGATTCATCCTTCTATTGCAGGCGCAGAGGAATGGAGCAAAGCTTTCGATTGTGCGAGCACTGGCACGTGTACTCCCCAGCTATGGGTCGCTCATCCTCGGCGAGTTTCTGGTGAACGCTATCGTTGTTGCTGGTGGAACTCTGTTTGTCATTCCGGGAATCTACTTCGGTCTGCGATTGATCTTCTACAAGCAGGAGATACTCATTGGCGGAGCACGTGGAATCTCGCCATTGAAGATGAGCCTTGCTCGCACGAGAAAGTGGCGAGGGCTCCTGCCGCTGTTTGCTTCCCTCTCGCTCTTCTATCTGCCCGCTGTTGCTGTCTTCTTCGTCCCGGTGAGCGCATTGTGGGACCTGTATGCTCTTGTTGCATCGGCTCTTACCTTTGCCTGGACGAACATCCTGCTTACAAAACTGTATCTGGAGTCCAAGGGGAGTTCTGAACAGGGCTCTTCTTCACATGAGGGAGGTATCGATTGAACGAGGATCTGAGAATTGCGCAGGCAGCAGTAGTGCGGCCGATAACCGAGATTGCGGATAGGCTAGGACTCCAAGCGGATGAAATCGACCCATACGGTACGACAAAGGCCAAGGTCAAACTCTCGGTGCTGGATCGCGTTGCTGGCACTGCGCGAGGGAAGTACATAGATGTTACCGCGATCACCCCTACTCCTCTAGGCGAAGGGAAGACCACAACGACAATCGGCCTCGTGCAGGGGCTGGGACGGCTTGGAAAGAGATCTCTTGCTTGCATTCGCCAGCCGTCGCAGGGGCCGACGTTCGGGATCAAGGGTGGGGCGGCCGGCGGTGGGCACGCGCAGGTGATCCCAATGGAGGAGTTCAACCTTCATCTTACCGGCGACATCCACGCCATAGGCTCTGCCCACAACCTGATCGCCGCGGCGATCGATGCACGCATGCTGCATGAGCGGAATCAATCGCCGGCATCATGGGAGAAGAGGGGGCTCAAGAGGCTGGACATCGATCCCTATTCTATCACCTGGAACAGGGTTCTCGACGTGAACGACCGTGCCCTACGCCACGTAATTGTTGGGTTGGGCAAGCGAGTGGATGGCGTCCCTAGGGAGAGCGCGTTCGATATCACCGTCTCCTCGGAGCTAATGGCGATCTTGGCTCTTGCAGGTAACCTAAAGGATCTAAGGGAGCGGATTGGTCGGATCGTGATCGGTTACAACAGAACCCACAAGCCGGTCACAACTGAGGACCTCGGTGTTGCTGGAGCGGCGGCGGTGTTGATGAAGGAAACAGTGAAGCCCACTTTGATGCAGACGCTTGAAGGGCAACCGGTCTTCGTTCATGCCGGACCCTTCGCCAACATCGCGCACGGCAACTCGTCGATTATCGCCGATCGGATGGGTCTCCTCCTTGCAGACTACGTGGTCACCGAGTCTGGGTTCGGCGCGGACATCGGTATGGAGAAGTTCTTTGACATTAAGTGCCGCACGAGCGGTCTAGTTCCAGATGTGGTTGTACTCGTGGCCACGGTGAGAGCACTGAAGATGCACGGTGGTGGTCCAAAGGTCGTCGCTGGAAGACCGCTCGATCCCGAGTATACCCGGGAGAATATCGACCTCCTGGAGCGGGGAATGGCTAATTTGGTCCACCATATTAAGATTGCACGCAAGTTCGGCATCCCGGTCGTGGTTGCCGTAAATCGCTTCCCCGAGGACAGCGATGCGGAGCTCAAGTTAACATGCAGAGAAGCGGAAGTCGCTGGGGCGTACGCAGCCGTCGTTGCCGATCACTGGGCACGTGGAGGCGAGGGGGCAGTCGATCTGGCACGTGCAGTGAGCGAGGCGTGTGAGCAGGAGAAGGATTTCCATCTCCTCTATCCGCTAGATTGGTCAATCGAGAAGAAAGTAGAGACGATAGCCCGTGAGGTGTACAACGCCGATGGGGTTGCTTTCTCTGAAACGGCACGCGCTCAGATCAAGCGCTATACAGAGTCTGGGTTTGCCGGCCTCCCGATTTGCATGGCCAAGACACACCTGTCTATCTCGCACGATCCAAACAAGAAAGGCGTTCCAAATGGGTACACGCTGCCAGTGCGTGAGGTGAGGGCAAGCGTGGGGGCGGGGTTCATCTACCCCCTGTGCGGTGAGATGCGCACCATGCCGGGGCTGCCCTCACAGCCGGCGTTCATGCACATCGACCTCGACGAGAACGGAGAGATCATTGGCCTGTTCTGATGTCCTCTTTTGCTACTTCCAGTTGCGCCGGTAGATATAAGTATCGATTAGATCGCCGTGTGCTGAGTAGAGGCGTGCCTTGTCCTTATTTTGATCCCAAATACGATGCCCTGTCCAGTAGAAGTCGATCGTCTGCTGGCCGCAAGGCGTGTGCTCTTCCGATCTTCCTGTGGCGATCGATCCTGAATGCACCCGCATGATCCCCCCGGGAGGAAGGAGGCAGGTTCCCACGATGTGCTCGCTCAGATCGAGCGAGTTTCGGTCGCTAGCAGATGAGTCGGTGAGTGTCCAACCCGCGGCGAGGTCGATAGATTCCTTCCCGCGATTCACTATGTAGACGATCTCATCATCGCTCCACTGTTTAACCGCGGCGGTCTTCAGATAAGTCCCCAGATAACCGTCGCATTCTCCCCACCATCCGCGTCTTCCCTTCACCGCTTCGATCTGGGTCGAAATGATGAGGTCGGTGTAGCGCACGGAGAAGTCGTCCCCGTTTCTGATTGCCGTGTCACTCGGATTGAACACATCGAGTCGCGCCAGACCCTCCGCCACCAACAGCGCCGAGACGCTACTCGTCTGCGAAACTGTGGGTGAGAGGAAGACGTGCGCCAGCACTCTCCCCTGCGCCATCTCGTACCCGCCCTTGACTGGGTGCACATCCAGCCAGATCCCTTTGCCTTTGATTAGATCATCGTTGAATGCTGTTGCTTCTTTGCCCATGCATTGATCGCTTCCCGGGGCGTTGATCGATGCGTAGCGCACGTCCATCCTCGTTCCGTCTGGAAGCTGCACCACTATCGTGTCACCATCCTCGGCCCGCACCCCCTGAGCTGACAGTAGGTTGCGTTGCTCACCGCAGACAAGGAGTGAAACGAAGAGGATGGATGCAAACAGAAGTGTGAAGTAGCTCACGCTCCTGATCATGATGCGATCACCTCCCGAGTGTTTGAGCATCATAGAAAGTGTACGACGATCACTCGGGCTTGCGCAAGGCTGCTAGCAAGGTGTATGAGAGGGTCGGACTAGTCGATCAGGGTTCCGTTCTTAGCGTGTATCAATAGGAGATGATGCTTCCGTGCTCCAGCGGTTGCCAATCCTTCCCCAGATCCGCAAGTGGCTCGGAGGAGATGATCGGGCCATCATCCCCATTCTGGAGATAGAGGGTGTAGTAGCGCGGGGAGGTGGAGAATCGATTGATAACGTAGAAGTGGTCACCATCCGTGAGAAAGGCGTTGAGTGAAGTGTGGTTGCGAAGCTGATTGACCGCTGTTTCGATGCTGGCAAGCCGATCATTCATGTCAAGATGATCGAGGAGGAAACGGAAGTAGCGCTCCGAATCGGTTTCTCCGCGGTACTTGGCGATCGCCGGATCGTCGATCGTTCCGTTGTGACAGAAGTACCAGGATCTGCCATTGCGCTTGATGTTAAATGGGTGAACGTTTCCTACGTTTACCGTTCCTCGCGATGCGCGCCGCGCGTGCATGAGGAGGATCGTGCGATCCTTCAAGGCTTCGATTTCTCTGTCGTCCCAGCATGCGCGTGCACTGCGGTAGTGCTCGCATGAATCTTCCTCCTTGTACACAACACCCCAACCATCGGGGTGGTCGAATTCACCAAGTGTTGAATTGTGCTCGTGCAGTGCGTTCTCCCCGCGGGCCATGCGCAAGAATGGTTCGATAATTCTCTCTCCCGAAATACCAACCGGCGCTGCGATCATGCGACACATCTTCTCCCCTCCATAGGAAGATTATCCTCGATCGAACATGAAGATTCGATATACCTGTAAGCAGTTTGCCTGATGGATTATGGATGTGCTGAAGCAAAGACAACACTGCCCAGGATATCAGCATGAGGTGGCTGATGCGCCATCCAGGCTTGCGCACCCTCTTCTGTGCTCGGTATAGTCAGGCTTGCCATGAGTAGCGATTACCGCATCGATACGGAGAAGATTTTCGAGCAGCATCCGTTCGCGCGCGAGATCCTCGATCGGCTGAACGCCGCCGGTTACGAGGCGGTCTTGATCGGAGGTGTCGTGCGTGACGGTGTGTGCGCGCTACTCGATCCGTCGATCGGGTTCTCACCGCACGAGGTCGATATCGCCACATCGGCGCTTCCACAAGAAGTTCGGCGTCTCTTTCGCGACCGTCCAATCGTCGGGGTGGGAGAGGAATTCGGGGTGCTGGTTATCGCTGCGCCGGACTCTCAGCAGTATGAGGTTGCCACCTTTCGCACCGAAGGGGAGTACGATGGGCGATGGCCAGGGAAGATCGATCTTGTGCGTGACCTATCTGGTGACGTCAATCGGCGCGATTTGACCATAAATGGTCTCGCGGCCACCGGCGATGGCAAGGTAATCGACCTGGTTGGGGGGATCGAGGATCTGAAGGCCGGATTGATCCGAGCAATAGGTGATCCTCAAGTGCGCTTTGCAGAGGATTACCTGAGAATGTTGCGTACAATCCGCTTTGCCTGCCGGATTGGTGGGAGGATCGACCCAGCGACTGCTGAGGCGATCGCTGTAAACGCTGCCAAGATAGAGTCTATCTCTTGGGAGCGGATCTGCGATGAAATTCTGCGAACGCTTGCCACCCCTGCCTCCGCGCGAGGGATTGAGCTTCTAGATCAGCTTGGCCTGCTCCCTCACATCCTTCCTGAGGTAACGGCAATGAAGGGAGTACCGCAGCCTGAAGAGTACCACCCGGAGGGGGATGTGTACGTGCACACGCTCTTGGCGATGCGTATCGCTGATCGGTTCGTGTTCGATCCGATCGTGAAGATGGCGATCCTCTTGCACGATATCGGAAAACCGAAGGCGCTTGCCCGAAATGATGGTGTGAACATGGGTGGACATGATGCGATCGGGGCACGCATGACGCGAAAGATCGGAACGCGCCTGCGCATGAGCAGACACGATATCGCGCGCTTAGTATTCCTGGTGAAGAATCACATGCGTATCGCCGACTTCCCAAAGATGGGGCGCGGGAAGCAGGTGCGCTTCGTGAGCGAGGGAATAGGTTCCAAAGGCAATTCTGACACTCCGGAATTGCAACAAGCATCCCTGCGCGATCGCTATCCGCTCTTCTTCGATCTGCTCCAAGTTCTCGTTGCTGACTGTGAGGCGTGCGCGCACAAATCCTCGGGCTGGGCACCGATCCTTCGGGAGACGTTGCGCGTCATCGATCACATGGAGCGCGTCTGCGACCTGAAGCGAGCGCGTGAGCTTGTCGACGGGCACATGCTGATCGAGAAAGGGGCCTCGCCTGGACCGCGCTTGGGAAAGGTGTTGGAAGTAATCCATGATCGAATCCTTGCGGGTGAGATAGACACGCGACAGGACGCAATTTCAGCGGCAATGGACCTTCTTGCAGATGGGGCGAAAGGGAACGAGGACCGCCCGAGATAGGACATGCGCCCTGTGACGGTTGGGCGCACGGTGCTAGTCTCTCCCTAAATCAAGCAATGAAAGGGGAGAAACAGGTGAGGGAACATCTCGCCACGCACCATGGGAATTCCACTCTCAATTAGCAGTGACCTCGAACTTGACCTGGAGGATATCATCGGGCAGTGCATCGCAATCCTCGGCATTCGCGGGTCCGGAAAATCGAACACAGCCGGGGTCATCTTCGAAGAGTTGCTGCGCAACAATTACCCGCTCTCCATAATAGATATCGATGGTGAGTACTTCGGGCTGAAGGAAAAGTACGAGGTGCTTGTCGTGGGAAGGGGCGAGGGCGTCGAGATCGAGGTCGATGAGAATTGCGCGCAAGAGATAGCGCAGATCAGCATGGAGAAGAATGTACCTGTCGTTGTTGATCTCTCCGGATTCCTCTCCGATGAGCGGACAGCGTTCCTTCAGGAATACCTAACGGCGCTGTGGAATCTGGCGGGGAAGCTGCGACACCCCTACATCATTGGAATCGAGGAGGCGCACGAATTCATCCCGCAAGGGGTGAAGACCGAGCTCAAGGAGCTGATTGCGCGTGTTGCCCTCCGAGGAAGAAAACGAGGGTTGGGTGCAATAGTCATCTCCCAGCGCAGCGCCAAGGTCGACAAAGACGTTCTGAGCCAGGCGGGGATGCTCTTCCTCCACCGCGTGGTGCACGAAGTGGACATGCGCGTCTATTCGGAGCTCTTGCCTTGGCGCAAAGCTGAGACAAAAGAGATAGTCACGGCTCTATCCACCGGTGAGTGTGTGTACCTGAATGGCGACAACGTAATCCCGATTTACGTGCGCGAGCGCGAGACGTTCCACGCAGGATTCACACCCTCGCTTGAGGTTGTCGTTACCCCGGAGCTGAAGCAGGTGAGCCAGGCGATCATCGAGGCGATAGAGCATGCAAAGGTTGGAAAGGGGAAGAAGACCCGCATCGATCAGTTGGAGGAGCAGCTTGCTCACCTGGAATCGGAAGCGATGAAGAAGGATGAGACGATCGCGCGTCTGGAGGGGATAGCGCGCACTCTCGGCTACATAAAGGTGGAAGTACCTAAGCCATCGTACCCAGACGTGCAGAACATCAGCAAAGCGATCGTGCACTCAGTTGAGCATCCTGGGGCAGCCAAGAACACGTCTCCCAGCTACTCTATTCGCCGTGTTGCGAGGCGAGGGAGAGACTCCTCTCCATCGACATCACTTGGAGTGATTGACATTAACCCCCTGGCTGTGCCGGCGCCCGTTGCTTCGGCCGACGAATCGGCCTCTCTTCCAGACGCCGTCATGCGCCATATCGAGCGAATAGTGGGACGTGCTGCCAGAAAGAGTATACTTCACCGGCGTATCCTTGGCTTCGTACTTGGACACGCCCCCATATCATATTCCGCCGACCAGATAGCTGCTTGGACCAACTGCGCACGAGGCGTAATTGATAACGACCCTCCACGTGACTTCCTCGATATGGGCCTTATGGTACGAGAAAGACGAAGCGGAAAGATGCACTACCACAGCTCTCTCAAGGACTTCGTGAGTCGTGAGTTTGGCCTCTACCAACCGGACATCGCTCACAGCGATCTTCACCGGATCATGGATCTGTTGCGCGCTCGACTCGTTGAACTCGCACAGCAGTAGGAAGGGTCTTCATTACCGTATTTCAACCGCACAAGCGTTGACTAGCTCCCTCATTCTGGCTACAATGAGATCACGCAAAGGAGGGGGCATGAAGGTAAAAATCGTTGAGCGGCACATCGGATCCAGTGACACGCTGCGCGAGTATGTGTTGAGCAAGACACAGGGGCTTAGTCGCTACTTCGATAGGATAGTCAGCATCGATGTCGTCCTATCTGTGGAAAAAGAGCGACAGATCGCCGATTTTCACGCCCACCTGACGAACCGGAAGTTGATCAAGGCGCAGGAAGAGTCATCGGACATGTACGCCTCGGTCGACAAAGCGCTGGACAAGCTCAAGCGGCAACTAGTGAAGTACAAGGACCATCTGAACGATCACGGCGTTGGCGTGCCTTTGCATGAAGAGAGCGATACTGAAAGACCGCCGCTGCATCGGGAGATCATCCGGACGCATACCTACTTCCAAAAGCCGATGACGCCGGAGGAGGCTGCCCTGCAGCTCGATGCCCTTGAGAAGAGCTTCTTGGTATTCATCGACGCCGAGACAGATGAGGTGAGCGTCATATACCACAGACAGGATGGGGACTATGGGTTGATCGAGCCAAGGCGATAGGGGAGGATAATGGTTAGGTTAGCCGCGTGGTAACGGCACTCGTTCTGTTCTCTGGTAGTCTTGCTAGCCGTGTCGCGGCGCGGCTGGTGCAACGTTCCCCCGCGGTCGACGAGATCTTTCTCTTGCACTTCCGCTCCCCTTTCTTTGATGAACACGATGGCCTGCGTGACCTAGTCAAGGAAGAGTGGCCAGGGACAGTGTTTCGTACACAATCGCTGAAGAAAGACTATCGCAGATTGGCAAATATCATTCCTGGGCAGTCCTTTTCACTCCTGCGCAGTTGTCTGAGCTGTCGGATGCTGATGCTCTCCCGTGGGATCCGGTTCATGCAGCGTCTCAAGGCCGATTTCATCGTCACTGGCGAGATTGTCGATCACAATGGACTAACTGAGCAGGAATTGGAACGCATAGTCGAAGATCTTGGCATCATTGGCCTTGTGCTTCGTCCACTCTCCGCTCGGAGCCTGCCCCCGACGATTCCGGAGATCAAGGGGTGGGTGGACCGTGATCTCCTCAGCGATCTACGTGATGGAGAAAAGAATTCGCTAATTGAGTTGGGAAGACACCTCGATCTTGACGTCGAGAACGAGATTGGTTTCTACTCGCGATGCAAGTTGACCATCCCGGGATTTGGCAAGAGGTTGGAGAATCTATTCGCCGAGGAGGTGTTTACTCTCAACACGCTTAAGCTGCTAGAGTTTGATTTGTACTACAAACGATCTCCGGATGTCAAGATGGTCTTGGCGCTAGACGAGGATGAAAAGAGAACGCTGCAGACTTACTTCTTGCCGCAGGATCTGCGCGTATATCTGCCCACCCATCCAGGAGCGATGGCTCTAGTGCGCACTGATTGGAACAGCAAATCGCAGAAAGAGATTAAGGAGATAATAAAACTTGCAGGCCGCATCACCGCCACCCACAGCAATGCTTCTCACTTGGCGGCTGTTCCCGTTAGCTATCGGTTCGAAAATGATGATGAGACACAGCAACTGAATGTTCTGCCATTCCATTCATCAAAGGAGATAGGTAAGAGGTGCTTCTCTTGCCGCCTTTCTTCACCTACGGGGAACGGGATTACTCCCGTGGTTGAAAAGCGCGCTACATGAGGTATACTATCCGAACAACGTCGATTCGTTCGTATGACGTACACTAGAAGAGGAAACCGACGAAAACCCCCAAAGAGGGAAGAAGGGGGGCGTATGCCTTTTTATCGTTATGAGTGTAGCTGCTGCCAGACGGTTTTCAAGGTTTTGCAGCAGAATGGGGAGGATATCACGCTTAGGTGCCCGGCGTGTGGAAGCGAGGAACTCGAGCGTCTCATGCCACGCATAGGTGTAGTTTACAAAGGGAGCGGGTACTACACGACAGATTATGCAGTCAAAGGCAGAGAGAGCGGAGCATCTACATCGGCAAAGGCTAAAGGATGAGTCAGTGGTGTCTCCCAATCAGAAGAGAAGGTAGTTAAGTATGGCGGCGGTCCTGTTGCTGACGGGGCCTTTTTGTAATGGTGCAGTGCATTTAGAGAGAGTAAATGTGCACCCAAGCGCGAGGTGAGCCTATTGATTTCTGGCGATGACATCAAGCGGATTAAGCTACAACTGGCATCCCCGGCGGATATGCTGCAGTGGTCTCATGGCGAGGTCACAGAATCGGAAACGATCAACTATCGTACGCATCGGCCAGAGCGGGGGGGGCTCTATGCAGAGGAGATCTTCGGCCCAGAGAATAGCTACGAATGCGCTTGTGGTAAGTACAAAGGGAAGAAGTATGAAGGGATAACCTGCGAGAAGTGTCATGTTCTTGTGACGGACTCTTCCGTGCGGCGTGTCAATATGGGCCACATCGCGCTTGCAAGCCCTGTGGTTCATTTCTGGTTCCTAAAGGGAGTCTCCAGCCTTCTTGCTCGCCTATTGGGGATGAAGAAGAAGGAACTCCAGCGCATCGCCTATTATGAGACCGAGCCTGTCGAACAAATCCTGTATCTGGTAACGGCTTCGCAGTCACGCGAAGTGCACCCCGGAGAGACGCTCTATTCCTCGGAAGTGGATATCTTAAGCAGCGCCTATGATTTCACTGTGGAGGAAGCGTACTTCGTTGATACAGCTCCTCGGGTTGTGGCTGAGGAGGCTGGACGAGTTATCCTGGAGGAAAGAACCCTCACTAATGGTGAAAGGTCCCAAGCGGTGGTGATCGGCTCACAGGAGTATCCGATCGTGGGCGAGGAGAGCCTCGCGGTCGAAGACGGAGACGAGGTTGAAGTTGCCGCACTCATTGCCGAGAGGCCTGTGGGTGAACTCTGCTCCAAGACGGCGTTCGATATGCTTGTGGATCGCTACGGCCCGGAAGTGACAGGCGAACCGATCGACCGTGAGGTCTTGGATAGCCTTGTCTTCCTGATCACGAAGGTGAGAAATCCGGCGTTCCCGCGGCAGGTAGGGGAACGCATTACGTTCCTTGAGAAACGCGCGTACGAACGGGTCTATCCTGATGGTTTTGTCGCTGCTACCGGAGCAGCAGGGATAAAGGGACTCCTTGAAGAACTGGACTTCGACAAGCTTCACACGCAGTTGAGCACGGAACTAGAACATGAACGTGCGATGGGGAACAAGCGCCGACTAGTGAAGCGCTTGGAAGTCGTCGATCAAATACGTGACTCGGAGAACAATCCCCAGGACATGATCCTCGAGATCATTCCTGTGCTTCCTCCCGATCTAAGGCCGATGATTCAGCTAGAAGGCGGCAAGTTCGCTACGACCGATCTGAACGATCTTTATCGCCGCATCATCAACAGGAACAACCGCTTGAAGAAGCTGATCGACATGGGAGCACCCGAGGTCATCCTGCGCAACGAACGGAGGATGCTGCAAGAGGCGGTCGACGCCCTGATCCACAACGAGAAGAAGGAGAGCCCGATTCGTGGTCGCGATAACCGTCCGCTCAAGTCGCTCTCTGAGAGGATTCATGGAAAGCATGGGCGCTTGCGACGAAACCTGCTTGGACGTCGTGTCGATTATTCGGGACGAGCGGTGATCGTTGTCGATCCGAAGCTGAAGATGTCGCAGTGTGGCCTGCCAAAGAAGATGGCACTCGAACTGTTCAAGCCGTTCATCCTTCACTACCTGGAGACGACAACGTTCTCCGATTTTGATGAGATCAAGAACAAGGCGCTGCTCGGTGGAATGCCAGAGGTGTGGGATATCTTAGAGAAGTTGATTAAGGATCACCCAGTCCTCCTCAACCGCGCTCCAACGCTGCATCGGCTCTCGATGCAGTCCTTCGAGCCTGTCCTCGTCGATGGCGATGCCATTCACCTTCATCCGTTGATGTGCACGCCATACAACGCGGACTTCGATGGCGATCAGATGGCAGTGCATCTTCCTCTATCGCCAGAAGCGATTGCCGAAGCCAGAGAGCTTATGGCGGCACCGCGCAATATCCTCTCTCCGGCGCACGGTGAGCCGCTGAGCCTGCCCACACAGGATCCGATCTATGCCTACTACTACCTAACTCTGCTCGACAACGATGCTTCTGGAGCGGGGAAGTACTTCCGTGACCTCGACGAAGCGTGGCGGGCGCAGGAAGAGGGGATTCTCGACCTGCACGCCCCGGTGAAGATTCGCATCGACGGTAAGGTCATTGATACGACGCTTGGGAGAGCGCAGATGAACGAGATTTTCCCGAAGGAGATTCGCAACTACGAGCGGATCATGGATCGCCGTGCGATCAAGGCTACCATTAAGGAGTGCCACGATCGCTTCGGTTGGGAGAAGACCTCGGAGGTGCTTGATGAGCTGAAGAACCTCGGGTTCAAGTACGCCATGCTTTCTGGGTTGACGATCTCCATCAAGGACTGCCTGATCCCTTCCGAAAAAGAGGCGATCATCAAGGAGTCATACGCCGTAGTGAAGCGTATTCAGAAGATGTTCCAGGTGGGGCTGGCGACCGAGGATGAGCGCAGGCGTGCTGTCATCCGAGTGTGGCGTCGAACCGTTGATGCTGTGGAAGATGCGACGATGGAGAATCTGCGCAAGCACAAGTACAACGCCGTCTACGGGATCGTTAACTCAGGCGCACGGGGTGGCCCGGACCAGGTGAAGCAATTGTGTGGGATGCGCGGTCCGATGGCCGGTCCGTCGGGTGAGATCATCGAGCGACCGGTTGTCTCCAACTTCCGCGAGGGGTTGGATATGATGGAGTACTTCATCTCCACACACGGCGGACGAAAAGGGGCCGCCGACACGGCTCTCAAGACAGCTGATTCAGGATACTTGACGCGACGTCTGGTCGATGCCACGTCGGACATGATCGTGCGTGAGCATGACTGTGGGACCACACAGGGCGTGGATATCGATCCGTTGCGGTTTAGCAAACACGATATCATGGAACCGATCGAGGCGCGGATCTATGGTCGTGTGACGAGCAGACCGATAGTTGATCCGCGCAATGGCGAGGTCCTTGTCGAGGCCGAGCAGTGGATCACTCGCGAGATGGCTGAGCTTGTCGGGCGATTGGAGGCGGTTGTGCCAGTGACGGGCAAGGGCTCTGAGCATCTAGTGGGAGCGAAGAGCGTAGATGATGTGCATGATAAGAAGACGGGGAGGGTCATCGTTCAGGCGGATGAATTGATAACACCTCGCCTCGTGCAAGCGCTGAAGAATGCGAAGGTCACCAAGATCAACGTACGACCCCAGATCGTTATCCGCTCTCCCATGGTCTGCGAATCGATCAACGGGGTCTGTCAACGCTGCTACGGCTACGATATGAGCATTCACAGGCCGGTCGAACTGGGCACGGCGATCGGAGTGATCGCAGCGCAATCCGTTGGCGAGCCGGGGACGCAGCTAACGATGCGTACCTTCCACACCGGTGGTGTTGCTGGAGAGGACATAACGCAGGGACTCCCCCGAGCAGAAGAGCTATTTGAGGCGCGCAATACGATGAAGAGCGCGCAGGCTGGGATCTCTCCGTTAGATGGCTACATTGAATCTATCACGCCTCTTGAAACTGGTAAGGATCGCGTTGAGGTAATCGGCGATCAGCGAGTGATACTGGTCCCTTCGGCGCTGAAGCCTGCTTCTGAGGGTGCCGAGGTTAGCCCGGCAAAGCTCATCACTGGCGGGAGCCCGTGCCCAGGAGAAGTATTCATCCTTGAGGCAAATGGACACAAGGAGATGTTTGTCATCGATGCCGATGCCGGAGATCGTTCGTATGTCCTCCCGCATGGGGCGGCCCCCTCTGTGAAGGACGGAGACGTTGTGTCAGAGGGAGACCCGCTTACTGAGAGATTCAACATCGAACCGGTCTTCGCCGATCGAGCCGGAAGGGTCGAGATGTCGGAGGAGAACGATCGATCATTCAGTGTTGTCGGAGAAGATGGAGAGAAATCCGACTATGAAATCGCCTACGGTGCCCGGATGATGGTTGAACCCGGGGCCACTGTAAAAGTGGGTGATCAGCTCACGTCGCGATCCAAACCAATCTTCATCGCGTCGGAATCCGCAGGCACGGCCATCATCCTCGACGATCGAATTGTCGTCTACAATCCAGAAGGCCGATCTATCCGATTCCCGCTGACGGCGAATGTATCACCTGCCGTTGGGCACGGAGAGAAGGTACGTGTTGACGGCAAACTGGTGAACGTGGAGGTTGGTGACGACAATCTCCTGCAGGTCGAGAAGGTAGAGAACGACGGCGGGATAACAAGGCTCACGGTACGTGCTAAGAGCCAGGTGGAAATCGATCAGATGGCGACAGTTCGTGCTGGTGACAAAGTTAGGAAGGGTGATTTGCTCACCAAGGGTGTTGTTGCTCCCCACACGCTTCTCGATCTTGCTGGGGTGAACAAAGCACGCGAGTATTTCCTGACAGAGATACACAAGGTGTACAAGGTGCAGGGCGTTGACATCAACGACAAGCATCTCGAAGTGATCATCCGACAGATTCTTAACAACGTTCGTGTCACCGATACGGGCGACTCACATTTCCATATAAACGACCTCGTTCTCCTAGAAGAATTCCAGAAGGAGGTGCGCGACCTCGTGGAGTGGAACCAATCGGCAGAGCGAATGCGTTCGTCCGCAGTAGGAGAGGCTCTTGCAGAAGACGTTGTGCAGGAAGGGAAGCTGATTGCATCGAGTGGCGAGATCCTGACCGCTGAGATACTGAAAAGAGCGCAGCGAAATGGCGTGCAGTCGATAACGATCGTACAGGGGGGAGAGCCCATTGAAATCCCGCTTGTCGAGAAGCGTTTGCCAAGTGGCGAGCGCGAGCTATTGCGGATCTCCAAAGCAGCGCTGCAAACGAAAGGGTGGCTTTCAGCAGCATCGTTCCAACGAACCACAAAGGTCCTTTCCGAGGCAGCGCTCCGTGGAGAGGTCGACAATCTTGATGGCCTAAAGCCAAGCGTTATCGTTGGAAAGAGAATCCAGTCGGGAACGGGCTTCAAATATACCAAAGATGGAATAGCCGCAGCAGAGCAAGAGAGGCAGATCGAGGAATCTGCTTGACAGGTTTTGTGAGGGAATCTATAATCCACAACGATTTGGAAAGTGAATATGCCGACAATTAATCAGCTTATCAGGTTGGGCGAAAGCCGAAGACGAAGAAGAGCAAGGCTCCAGCACTTGGAGCGAGCCCACTGAAGCGTGGCGTGTGTACGCGTGTCTATACACGTACGCCGAAGAAGCCAAACTCAGCACTGCGAAAAGTGGCACGTGTCCGCTTAAGCAACGGCAAAGAGGTTACGGCTTACATCGGCGGAGAAGGGCACAACTTGCAGGAACACTCGATAGTCATGGTTCGTGGCGGTCGTGTCAAGGACCTGCCTGGGGTGCGCTATCACATCGTTCGTGGAAGTCTGGACGCCGAGGGCGTGGAAGGCCGCAAGCAGGGCCGATCGAAGTACGGAGCCAAGAAGGGGAGCTAGGAGGAAATATGGAATTACCTGGTCGCGATGTCAAACCAGACATCAAGTATAATAGCCAGCTCCTCGCAAAGCTGATTAACTACGTCATGCAGGATGGCAAGAAGTCAGTCGCGGAGAAGGTTGTGTATGATGCGTTGGATAGGATTAGCCAACGCGCGGATGAGACGCCTCTTGAGGTGTTCAACACCGCGCTTGCGAACTGCTCACCACGCCTAGAGGTTCGAACCAGGCGCGTTGGTGGAGCAAATTACCAGGTCCCTTACGAGGTGCCGCAGGATCGACAGATTGCCCTGGCTCTGCGATGGATTGTGGCCGCAGCGCGCGATCGCAACGGTAACACGATGGGAGGCCGCCTTGCAGCGGAGATCATGGACGCTGCGCGTAAGGAAGGGAAGGCATACAACAAGAGGCTGGACGTTCACCGCATGGCTGAGGCAAACCGCGCATTCGCTCACTATCGCTGGTAGCTGATCCACGAATCTCTGTCCAAATTAACGTTTTCTAACGGAGAGGGTCTCTATGCCCAGTGATGCTAGTGTCGATAATGGTTCCGTGCCCATGGAACGAGTGCGGAACATCGGCATCATGGCTCACATAGATGCCGGAAAGACAACCACCACCGAGCGGATTCTCTACTACACTGGCCGCACGCACAAGATGGGTGAGGTCCATGAGGGTGACACCGAAATGGACTGGATGGCGCAGGAACGCGAACGGGGGATCACCATCACCTCGGCGGCTACGACGTGTTTCTGGCGGGAACACAGGATAGATATTATCGATACACCGGGGCACGTTGACTTTACAGCAGAGGTCGAACGTGCCCTGCGCGTTCTGGACGGAGGAATAGTCATTTTCTCCGGCGTGGAGATGGTGGAATCACAATCGGAGACTGTTTGGCGACAAGCCGATCGCTACCATATTCCCCGCATTGCATTCGTCAACAAACTCGACCGCGTTGAATCAAGCTACGCAGAAACCTTGGACATGATCGAAGAACGCCTCGGCGTTGCGGTTGTTCCGCTGCAGCTTCCCCATCGCGACGAGGAGCGTCACCTACAGGGAATGATCGACCTCCTCTCTCGCCAGATGATCGTATGGAACGAGGAGAGCAAGGGCGAGCACTATGAATTGCGTCCCGTTCCGGAAGGAATGTTAGGTGATGTTGAACAGTACCGGGAACGGATGCTCGAACGGGTCGCCGAAACCGATGACGACGTGATGGAGGAGTATCTGTCGAAAGGGGATGTGGCGGCAGCGTCTTTTCACGCGGCGCTCCGGCGGGCCTGCATTGCCGGAGGGCATGTCCCCGTGCTTGGTGGATCGGCATTCCGCAACCAGGGAGTTCAACCTCTCTTGGACGCTGTTGTACGGTATCTCCCTTCTCCGCTTGATGTCCCACCGGTCCATGATGTAGAGAGCGATGAGTTGCGCAATGCATCACCAGATGAACCATTCTCTGCGCTGGCGTTCAAGGTGGTTACAGATCAGTATGCTGGTCGGTTGGTCTTTGTCCGTGTCTATTCAGGGCGAGTGAAAGTAGGTGGACACGCGTTCAATCGCTCCACCGGAAGAGGAATGCGCATAACGAAGATCTTCCGCATGCACGCTAATCAACGAACGCCAGTTGAGCAGATGCAGGCCGGAGATATTGTAGCAGTGGTCGGTTCGACGCCGATCTTCACTGGAGACACATTGTGTAACAAGGAACATCCGATCCTCCTGGAGAAGATCGAGTTTCCTGAGCCCGTGGTGTTCATCGCCATCGAACCGCGCACGGAAGCTGAGCAAGGAATTCTGAATGATGCGCTCCAGAAACTGTCACTGGAGGATCCGACCTTTCGTGTGCGCTTCGATGATACGACCAATCAGACGGTCATCTCTGGCATGGGGGAACTTCATCTGGAGGTTCTCATGCGCAGGATGCGCGAGGAGCTGGGTGTCATTGCACATGTAGGTGAACCACAGGTAGCCTACCATGAAACTCTCAGCGATTCAGTGACGGTTGAGGAGACGTTCGATCAACAGATCGGCGGGCGGGGACAGTATGCGCACGTGATCGTTGAACTGGCGCCGCTTGCGCGTGGAGGCGGCTTCCGCTTCACGGACAAGGCGGACGAGATGGACATTCCGCGGCAGTATCGCTCTGCGATTGAGAGTGGAGTGCGAGAGACGTTGACAAATGGCCCCCTTGCCGGTTATCCTTTGGTGGATATCGGAGCCACCTTAATTGGGGGATCCTATCATCCTGTGGATTCATCTGAGATTGCCTTTCGAGCGGCGGCTTCCGCTGCGATCCATAAGGCTTATAGTGTGGGGCGTTTTGACCTTCTGGAGCCGGTTATGGAAGGGGAGGTCATTACTCCTGGTGAATACCTGGGAGAAGTGCTGGAGGA
>JAGGXO010000201.1 GCA_021163015.1 Candidatus Bipolaricaulota bacterium | reverse complement strand
CTCACTTGGGAGCGAATACTCGGCTTGGGAGAGGTGATGAACTACCCTGGGGTGATCAACCTCGATCCCGAGATGGTGGCCAAGCTTCGCGCTGCGCGTGGTCGCCCGATCGATGGTCACGCACCTGGCCTCTCCGGCCCGGACCTGTGGGCGTACGTCATCTCCGGCCCACGCACCGATCACGAGTGCACAACCCTTGCCGAGGCGCAGGAGAAACTGCGCGCAGGGATGCACATCCTCATTCGCGAAGGGACGGCGACCCGGAATCTTGAAGCTTTGTTGCCTCTCCTCACGCCGACGAGCGGTCCGTTCGTTCATTTCTGCACAGACGACTGCCATCCGGAGACGCTCACGATGGATGGGCACATCGATGGGATCATCAGGAAGGCGATCGGCCTAGGCGTGCCACCGGAGCTGGCGATCCCTTCCGCTAGCATCCACACTGCCCGAGCATACGGGCTGAGCGATGTTGGCGCGATTGCCCCCGGTTACCGAGCAAACCTTCTCGTCGTGTCGGACCTCGAATCGATGCGAGTGGATAAGGTCTTAGTGGACGGTAGGATTGTCGCTGAAGACGGCAAGACCGTGGTCGATCTTCCTGCATGGGATGATAGGCACGTGCGCGGGAGCATAAACGTGGGAAGCGAAGTTCTCTCTTTCGCAATCAGTGGGCAAGCAGGGGAAGTACGCGTGATCGATGTGGCTGCCGATCAAGTGGTGACAGGCGAGATGCACGTTGAGCCACGGCTTCGGGAGGGGCAGGTTATTTGCGACACGGAGCGGGACATCCTCAAATTGGCCGTCGTAGAGAGACATCATGCGACAGGGAACATCGGCCTGGGCCTGGTGCACGGCTTCTCGCTCAAGGATGGGGCGCTGGCATCAAGCGTGGCACACGACTCGCACAACATCATCGTAGTTGGGACAAACGATTCGGACATGGAAGCGGCAGTAAGGGCGATCATTGAAATGGACGGGGGGCAAGTTGCAGTGCGTAATGGGAAGATTCTGGCGCGATTGCCTCTACCGATTGCAGGACTGATGTCTGATCTTGCCCTTCCCGAGGTGGCAGACATGGGAGCACAGCTAAGACAGGGAGCGTCAAGCCTGGGGTGCAGCTTGCCCGCGCCGTTCATGACCCTATCATTTCTCGCTCTGCCGGTGATCCCAGCACTGAAACTGACCGATCGCGGCCTTGTGGATGTGAATAGATTCGAAATTGCGTCACTCTTCGTGTAACAGTTATTATGAATTCTGACCTCACCTTATCTGGATAGTTCTTGTACAATCTTCGTGAGGCCAACTGCGAGCGATCCTTTTACGAGGAGGGCTATCTTTGCATCCGGGAGATGTGAGAGGATGCATGCTGCCAGATCTCTATCCTCGCAGAACACAAACGAACCAGCAGATTGGGATCTCTTTGCAGCTTGTGTTGTTTGATCTCCAACAGGAAATATGGGATCGATGCCGAGTTCAAGAGCAAGCTCTATGACTTCATCGTGAAAGGATGCCGAACCTTCTCCCAGATCGAGCATGTCGCCGAACACAAATGCGCGACGCTTCGCCGACACGTCAAGCCTCGCAAGCTCAATCAGTGCAGCGCGGGTCGATTCAGGATTGGCGTTGTACGAGTCGTCGAGGATGTAACCGAACGGTGCGGGAACAAGGTTCAATCGGTGGGGAAAGGCGGAAAAGGTCTTGATTCTTCGTTCGATCTCTCCCGTTGACAGGCCTAAGTCGATAGCGACGGCTGCAGCAAGGAGAATATTGGTCGTGTTGTGCTTTCCAAGAAGCCGTGTTTCTAGGTGCAATCTCGGGGCGTGCGTGTCGACAACTAAGCCGTTCTTGGAGGAGGTGACTCTTCCACGAAAATCGCCACTGTCAATACCGACAGTCGTCATATTGCCTGCGTATCTCTCTCCCAGCGCCGCAAGCGGAGGCGAGTCGACGTTCACGAAAGCTGCTCCGTTTGGAGGAAGGGCGCGCACCAGATCCCACTTCTCCTGCGCGACCGCTTCTACGCCTCCAAATCCGGTCAGGTGGCCACGTCCAGCAAGCGTGATTACTCCAATGGATGGTGCAAGGAGTGCGGCGAGGGGCGCGATATCCCCAGGGGCACTTGCCCCAAGTTCGAATAAGCCTACCTCGGCATCTCGTGGCATGGCAAGAAGTGCAAGCGGAAGGCCAATCTCGGTATTGTAGTTTCCAGGCGCCGAGTAGACGCTCATCCTGCCTTCAAGCAGGTGGTAAAGGAGCGATCTGGTAGTCGTCTTGCCACAGGTTCCGGTGACCCCGACGAAAGTCGCGCTCATCTGACGGCGCCATGCCGTAGCAAGGGCGTGTAGTGCAACGATAACGTCATCGACTAGGATGAGATTCCGAGCGTTCTCCGGGATTGCCTTCTCATCGGAGATAATCGCCCCGCAGGCCCCTCTTTCGAACGCCTGTGCGAGAAAGGCGTGCCCATCCGTGCGTTCACCCTTGATGGCGATGAACAGATCCCCTGGCTCGATGCGGCGCGAGTCGTGGATCACCCGCACCACTCTTGCATCGCACCCTTTGAGGATTCTCCCCCTGACTATCTCTGCAATTTGCTGCGGGGTGAACATGCTCCTACCCGGCGTTATCCAAGAAGATCAGCGGGACTGTCACCTCTCGCGTGTCGTACAGGAAGTAGCCCGTGACATCTGTTCTTACCTTATCGACCCCCTGCATTCCGTTTGGAGAGGCGTAGTCCCAAGCGAACAGCTCTACGGTGAGAGTATCGTAGCTCGGCAGGTCCTCGATCGCTTGGATAACATCGTCGAGCGACTGGAACTCCAGCGGTGCCTCCCCCTCTTCGAGTAGCCGCGGTCCGCCGTAGGCGCGCACAGTAATGTCATCGGCGAATAGCCAATCCGGAACGATGATGTCCCCTTCGACCGTCTGTGTGCCCCCTTGATAGGTCTGGAGATCGACTGTGTAGTGGATCGTTTCTCCGGGAGCGTACGAATCCTTATCCAGCTCTAGATGATTAATGTGCATTGCCTTTATCTTGTGGGTGATCTGCATCGTAGCCGTAATGCGCGTGATCTGCGGGTCAGTGAAGTCGTTGAACTGCAGGAAGTTGACGATCCCGGCAAGCTGCCACGGCGGGTAGATGGCGATATCCTGCGTACTCAGGAAGAGATCGCGTCGCTGCAGCGGTGCTGGCATTCCGTCCCCGATAATCTGGTAGTTGACTTCCACCGTTCCCTGGCCGATCCGGTCAAGCGTCTCGTCGATTGCATTCAGTCCAGTAGCTAGGATGAGGTTGGGCATGATCCGCGGTTCATCGACAAGCTGGATCTGGAAGTTCTTCGTCACCTGCGTGTCGAGATCGAGAACGCCTATTCCAAGACCGATCATGCTCGCCTGACGACCGATTGCTCCGCCGATACCACTTGCGCGATCCTCAAGGATCGTCCCCAGTGTCTCCCCGATCGTCCCTAGCTTGAACGAGGCGTCGTAGGCCCTCATTGTGTCGTAGATGCGGACGCTTGTCAGCGGGAAATCCGCCGCGCCATTGGAGATGAACCTGTGGCCGAAGGCGACGACGAGATCGTTGTCGCGATAGGTCACTGTCCCCAACGCACCGATTGTGACATCACCGCTCGCCAGAGCGACACCGATCCCGCTTCCCGGCACCAGATCAAGCTCTGACTCAGTTTCATTCGTTGCTCCACCAGAGACAGGGTTCAAGCGCAGGCCGAACGATGAGAGTCCGGTGAACCTTGGGGCGACGCTCGTCGGGAGGAAGTCGCCAACGAGTCCCGTCGGCTGCGTGGCGCTGTATCCGTCCATTAGGGTGGTGAGGGATCTTCCCGATAGGCCGCTCACGATAAGAGGGGAGGAGACGGAATAGGCAAAGATCGTGTTCGGCAAGCTGGAGAGTTCCGCACTGCTTGGGGGAGCCGCTCTATCGCACAGCCTCACTCCTGCCAGGATGGCGTCGGAGTTTGGGCGAGAAGAGACGGATGTATCGTGCATGGAATCGATGATTCTAAGCATCTGCTCTATCGGCGTCACGAGCCCGATCGGGGTAAGCTCCTTGGACCAGGCAGCGGCACGGCTAAGAGCGCCGATTAGCTTCCCGTCGATGTACACAGGGCTTCCGCTCATCCCTTGGGCGATCCCTCCCGATCTGCCGATCGCCTCGCCGCTTACACGGACGACGATGAAGTCCGATGCATCACCCGGCTCGTCGATGACTCCGATCACCGATACATTGAACTCACTGATCGTGTCACCGGAAACGATTGTCTTGCCAACGCCGGTCATCCCCGGCTCTATCTCGCTTAGGAACATGAAATCGCTGCGCGTGTAGCCGTAACCGATCACCGCGGCAGTTGCCAAGATAATTATGCATATCAACGCTCCCTTCTTCCTCACACTTCCTCCCTAGTAACAGATCAGACCAAACAGCGCGTCCTCGATTAGCAATCGTACTTGTCACATAAGCATAAGTATTGAAAGCGGCGTTGACAAGGGGACGTATTGGGGACAAGATGATCGTTGACAACCGATACACTTTAACGGCGGAATTATAAAAATAGCGTTTATTAAACGAGATCAAAGGAGGCAGCGTGTGGCAGACGACAGCGAAGATTGATCTCTCCGCCTTAGCAGAGAACATAGAGCACTTTCATAGTCGCTTTCCGCGGAAGGTGAAGGTGCTCTTCGCTGTCAAGGCTGATGGCTACGGACACGGAATAGAAGCAGTCTCACGTACGGCTCAGCAGGTGGGCATCGACTATCTAGGAGTGGACACGCTGGAGGATGGAGTGAAGATCCGCTCCGCCGATGTTACGCTCCCGATTCTCCTTCTTGCTCCCATTCTTCCAGCTGAGATGAATGCAGCGCTGCGGTTCGACCTGATACCCTCAATCGGCGACATCGAGTTTGCTGATCAGTTCGCCCACGCTGCTGGACAGATGGGAAGGGAGGCAAACGTGCAAGTGAGTGTCGACACAGGGATGGGGAGATTCGGGGTGGCGGCGGATCGTGCTCTTCCTCTATTTGAACACCTCAGTAAGCTTGATGGCATGAATGTAGAAGGAGTGTTCAGCCATCTCTCGTTTTCTGAGGCCGAGACTCCTGAAGCGATGGCTCATAGCCTCTCTCAGATTGAGCGATTCGAATTGCTCCTTGCTTCACTTGAAGATGAGGGTATGCTGCCTCCGTTGCGGCACATCGGAAACTCCGCCGCGGCGATCCAGTACCCGGAGCGAGTGATCACGACGCTGTTTAACATGGTGCGGATAGGTACGCTATTCTATGGGTACCCCGAAGTAAAGCGCTCTTGGACGGGAGCGATGAAACCGATAGCGATGCTCACCGCGCGTGTGATCTCACTCAAGGATCTTTCGGCAGGGGACTGCGTGGGGTACGACTGTACGTATCGCGCCAGCGGAGCAGGACGGATTGCGGTTATCTCAATTGGCTACGGGGCTGGACTTCATGTGGATCTCTCTAATTGTGGCAGGGTGTGGCTGCGCAGTCGCTATGCCCCGATTGTGGGAAAGATCTGTTTGGATCACACGATCATAGATGTTACGGACATTCCCAACGTTGCGGTTGGAGATAATGTGGAGGTCTTCGGCCCTCACCAACCAGCTGATCAATTGGCGGAGATAGCCGGGCTCTCGGTCTGTCAAGTGCTCGTGCCGGCACTGCGGTCTGCGAGCGTGCGAAGCTGCGAGTGAAAGAGATCTTCGGCTTTCTCGTTACTCGGCGCTTATCGCCAAAGTACTGCTTCTCACTGAACACCGAAGAAGAGGAAGCGGATGAACATCAGCACGGGGATTATCTCCAAGCGGCCGATCCACATGTTGAATGAGAGTGCTAGCTTACTGAGGGTCGGCATCGTCGGGCCGGTGATTCCGGTTGAAAGGCCGACATTTCCCTGTGCGCTTGCCACTTCGAATATGACGTCCGCCAGGCTAAACTTGGGTGAGGTTGTGTGCAGTAACACGATGACGCCGAGCGCGAGGAAGATCAGCCACAGGAAGGTGATCAGCGACGCGTCCTCCAAACGATGTCCCACTTCAGATTCGTCGACCGCTTTCTGTCCAATGCGGAATGGCACGAGCGCCCCTTGGGGAGAGACTATCTTGCGGAAGCGCCAGCCAACACCTTTGATCAGGATGAGCATGCGGATGATCTTAATTCCACCGGCGGTAGATCCGGCCGCTCCGCCGAAGACCATCCCCGCGGAAAGGATTAGCTTTGCCGTCGAGCTCCAGCTCCCGATGTCAGCGGTCTGAAATCCGGTACATGTCATCGCGGAAACAAACTGGAATGTCGAATCCCGCAGTGCTTGCAAAGGTCCGAGGCTGAGCAGGTTCTCCAACGCCAGGAAGAGTGATCCCATCAGCAGCACGATTAGAACCCAGCGCGTCTGCGGGTCTTGCCACAGAACTTGCCCTTTCCCGCGCATGAGTTCGTAGTGCACGGCAAAGCTAATCGCGCCGAAGAGCATGATCGGAATGAGAGCGAGCTCGATGGCGACACTGTTGTAGGAGGCGATGCTGTTGGCCGTGACGCTGAATCCACCGGTAGAGATCCCGGTCATGGCGGTGTTGAGTGCGTCCCAGATTGGCATTCCGGCGCCCCATAGGATGATCGTACTGACGAACGTGTACAGAAGGAAGATCCACCACATTGTGCGCAGTGTGGAAACAATGCTCGGGTGAATCTTCTCCCCGCGTGCCTCGGCGTAGTACAGGCTGTATGTTGCTGCCCCAGGTCGCGGTCCGGCGAGGATCGTGAGCATGAGGACGATCACTCCCATTCCTCCAATCCATTCGATGAAACTGCGCCACCATTGCAGCGTCCGCGGCAGGAGATCCGCGCGTGCAGCCATGGTCAATCCGGTTCCCGTATACCCGGAGATTGATTCGAAGAATGCGTTTGTCGGATCGCGAAAATGGAGTAGCGTCGACGATGCGACCCCGCTCTGCTGCGCGAAGAGCGCCGTAAGAATGAACGGAAGTGCGCCGAGTGTTGCAACGAGGAGCCAGCCGAAAGCGGCGATTATCATCCCATGCTTCAGTTTAGCGTCGCCAGCATTGCGAAACGGGAAGTAGAGAAGCGCTCCCAACGCGAATGAGACGAGTGCTGTAATCAACAGTGGAGAGAAAGCGTACGTCTCGTGAAACGCCAGCGGGACCACAAGCGAGATTAGGGCCATCACTCCGACCACGGGAACAAGCATCCCAAGGTCGCGTATGATGATCCGTAGATCTGGCCATGTACGGGAGGTAAGAGGTGTCATCCGGTCAGTTTATCGACTATCTCGTCGCTTGCCCGTTCGAGCGAGAAGAGAGTGAGTACATCCTCTGGGGCGAAGATCGTCTCTGGGGTGACGATCTCCTTTTTCCCTTCGCGCTCGACAGCGATAACCGTCATCGAATCGGGAACGATGTCCCTGTTTACGCATTCAGCAAAGGATTTCCCAACGAGCGCTGACTCAGTTTTGACAACTATGCGAAAGATCTGATCGCCCTGCGAGAGGATGGTGAAGTCCTTGACCTTGGGGCGCTTCACAGCGGTGTACAGGTGATTTGCCACCACCTCCTCTGGGTTCTCCATCACGTTTGCCCCCAGTCGGTTGAAGAACTCTGCGTGATCCTTCCCGTTGACGATGGACACGATTGAAGGAATCTTTAGTTGCTCGGCGATTGAAACCACCATCAGATTCACAGCATCATCACTCGTGGTGGCGATAAGCGCGTCCGCCCGTTCTGAGCCAGCCTCACGCAATGTCTCGGCTAGAGTCGCGTTTCCATTGAGGACGGTGATATCGAACTTGTTACTGATCTCCCGGGCGCGCTCCGGATTTGACTCAATCACAACTACATTGTTCTTCTCTTTGGTCGCGATTTCGATCAGGCTCAGCCCGATACTCCCCGCCCCGACAATTATCATATACATGATGCAGCCCTCCCCACACCTCACGCATGGTAGCACAGAATCGATCGATGGTCAACGACAAAGATAGAGAAAACACAGAATCTAACGCAAGTTGCAGGGGCGAGCAGTCAGCATTCAGCTATTAGCTATCAACTAAGGCAGGGAGATACACGGTCTGCGGTCTTGCGTCAAGCTGAACGCTGATAGCTGATGGCTGACGGCTGACATATCTTTGTCCTGCGGGTAAACTTAGCTGTGCCTCCGGCTTCGCTCTTGATTGGAAGGAGACACAAACCGATGAGAGGATCGATCATGAAGAGAAAAACAACCTTGCTGTTATTGATCACTGGAACAGTCATATTGCTTGGCGGATGTGGCCCAACTGGACCGAATACACTTCCGACAGCGGCGTTTGGCTTTGTTGCCCAGAACGGCTTTGCCTACGCGCCGCTGGTTATTCAGTTTGATGCCACTGCCTCGTTTGACGTCGATGGCAGAATCTCATCCTACGAGTGGGACTTCGGTGATGCCGCTAGCGGGAGCGGTGTGAGGCCGGTCCACACATACTCTCAGCCGGGTGAGTACGCTGTCACATTGCATGTCTACGATGATCGTGGCGGCGACGGTGTGGCGAGTGATGTCGTGGTCGTGTTGGTTGTTCCTGACGGGCAGCTACTTCGGCGCTATACATGGCGGTACGAGGGGGCGGAAAAGGCGTTGGAGCTGCTCATCCCGGAAACTCTGTATGAATACTATCACTCTCAGTATCGTCAACCGCTTGTGGGTAACTACAAGTACAATGATTACGTGCTCGATCCACGCGACGACCCGACAATTTCGGACATTGCCAGTGCACTGCGAGCCAAAATCGGCGGAGGGGACACCGAATTCGCCAGATTTGCGCTCTCATTTGTTCAAGGGGGAATTACCTATGCCCTTGATCAGCCGGGATTTGAGTATCCGCTCTACCCGTTGGAGACGCTTGTCGACAAGAAGGGGGACTGCGAAGACACGACCATCCTCTACGTCAGCTTGTTGCGAGCGCAGAAGATATCATCGTCGATTGCGGCTGTCGATACTGATGACGATGACATGCCTGATCACGTGCTGGCCCTTGTCCCAGTGGATTCCTCCTTTGCCTCTCAGATCGACTGTCCAGCGGGGATGCAAGTCGGTCTGTATGCGATCGACAGCCATCTCTTCGCCCTGGCCGAGACAGCAGCAGATCCGGACACAAGCGGGTACATCGGGCTTGGGTGTGACCCGTGGGGGATCGGCACCTCCGACTTCAAAGAGACGTGGGATCTGTAGCTTACATCTATCAGCTATCAGCTTACAGCTTAAAGTCAAGAGCTTGACATAGAACCGCACTCCCGCTAGTTCTTGTGTTAGCTGCTGACTGCTGACTGCTGACTGCTGACTGCTGACTGCTGACTGCTGACTGCTGATTGCCATCCGCGCGCGGGCGCGGTATGATGCTCGCGCGAAGGAGGTCGCTCTTGAGCAACTGTATTCTTGATCCGCGTAAGCTGTTGTCATTTGACTTTGGTGAGTATCACCCTTTCAAGACCTATCGCCTAGGGCTAGCCTATGACCTGATGGACGCTTACGGACTCATCGATCGGGATGGAGTCACTGTTTGCCAACCGCGTGAGGCGACAGAAGAGGAGGCTTTGACGTTCCACAACCCAGGTTATTTGGAGGCCCTCAGGCTTGCCGATTCAGGGATGTGGGTTCCTAACCAGTTTACGCACGGCCTGGGCACGGCGGACAATCCAGTCTTCCCCGGTGTCTATGAGTGGGGGATGCTTGTTGCTGGTTCATCCATCGATGGGGCGCGGCAGATCCTTTCTGGTGAGGCGTCGATCGCTTTCAATCCCTCCGGAGGACTGCATCATGCCATGCCCGCGCGTGCTTCGGGGTTCTGCCACATCAATGATGTAGTGCTGGCGGTTAACGTCCTCGTTGCAGGCGGGAAACGGGTCGCCTACGTAGACATAGACGCCCACCACGGAGACGGTGTGCAGCACGCCTATTACAAGACAGATCGGGTACTGACGATATCCGCACATCAAGATGGGCACACGATCTTCCCTGGGACCGGATTCACCGACGAGATTGGGCAGGAAGAAGGACGTGGCTATGCGGTGAACATTCCGCTTCCGCCGGGATCGCGCGACGACGTGTACGAAAGAGTATTCTCTGAAGTAATCTTCCCCGCGCTCGACGCTTACTCTCCGGATATTGTTGTGACCCAACTCGGCGCGGATGCTCTGCTTGGAGATCGCGTGGCTAGCCTTGGGATGAGCCTGAACATGTTCGAGAGCTATGTGAAGCGCGTGCGCGCCCTCAACACTCCGTGGCTTGCGCTTGGTGGCGGTGGATACGCGGTGGAGAACGTCGTGCGTGCATGGACCCTCGCCTGGGCGCAGATGAACGATGTTACCCTCCCCAATGAGATCCCATCCCTCTGGCAGACAGAAGCAACGACGTATCAAGTATCAGTTTCCAGCCTGCGCGGAAGTGAGGCGAGAGAGCCGTCCACTCACCGTGTGTTGGAAGCAGCGAACCGTACGATCGATACGGTGATCGAAAACATCCTGCCGTTGATTGGGAAGTAGCTATCGGCCGGCAGCTTGAAGAAACGGCAACGGGAAGCAGTCAGCCATCAGCTATCAGCTTGAAACAAAGAGCCAGTCTCCGTAGCCTCTTCTTTAGCTGATAGCTGATAGCTGATAGCTGATAGCTGATAGCTGACTGTCTTCTCCATTTGACAACCACGTAGCCAAGAGATAGAGTGATCACCCCCCGCATGGAGGCACAGCGAATGACTAACAAGAAACAGACAATTAAGCCGGGTGAACCAAGAGAGACGGTGCAGATAACGCTCTCTGATGGAAGGATCTATGCCGGTCCGCGCGGGACACCTCTGCATGAGTTCCTGAAGACGGCGTATTCCGATCGTGACAACCCAGCCGTTGTCGCGATTGTTGATCAGACGTTGCGTGAACTGGCTTGGCCAGTGATGATCGATGTAAATGTAGAGCCGGTCTTTGTCTCTGATTCGGACGGGATGCGTATCTACTGCCGCAGCCTCTCTTTCCTGTTGATCGTCGCCGCACACGATCTCTATCCGCAAGCGCACGTATTTGTAGATTATTCTGTCCCTTATGGTGGATACTTTTGCCGCGTTGAGGGCCGCGACATGTTTACCTCAGAGGAGCTGGCGAGGCTTAAGGAGCATATGCGCAAGCTTGTCTCCGATGATCTGCCGATCGAGCGCCTGCGCGCCACAGTTCCCGAGGCAGCCGCGATCTTCGCGGCGCGCGGGGAACACGACAAGGTACGGTTGCTGGAAGACGTGAAGGATGATCACGTCCACCTCTATTCGCTTAATGGCTTCTTCGACTACTCGTACGGATACATGGTGGCGACGACGGGTGCGCTGCACACGTTCACTCTGGAGAGCTTTTCGGATGGATTCATCCTTCGCTTCCCGCGGCGCGAGGATCCGAAGCGGCTCCTTCCTGCGCAGAGGTTCACTGAGCTGCGTCGAGTCTTTAACGAATATGGGGATTGGCTTGATGTCGTGGGGGTACGAAACGTTGCCTCCCTGAACGAGGCGATCCGTTCTGGGAGAATCGAGGAGGTCGTACTTGTCTCCGAGGCCCTGCACGAACAGCGGATCGCGGAGATTGCCTCCACCCTCGCTCGTCGGCACGATGCCGAGCATCGCCTTGTCTTCATTGCCGGGCCGTCTTCATCGGGGAAGACGACCTTTTCCAAGCGCCTAGCAGTTCAGCTTGTCGCTAATGGGATTCATCCGTACCCGTTGGGGATGGATAACTACTTCGTCCCACGGGCACAGTTGGAAACTCGCGACGGCAAGATCGACTTCGATTCGCTCTCTGCACTCGATGTTGACTACTTCCAGAAACAGTTGCACGACCTGCTCTCGGGCAAGAAGGTGACCATCCCGCGGTACAACTTCCAGAACGGACGCCGCGAGGATGGGGACACGGTTCAATTGAAACCTGATCATATCCTGATTATTGAAGGGATCCACGGCCTCAACCCGAAGCTGTTGGAGGGGTTTGCCGACGGAGAGGTCTTCCGCATCTTCGTCTCCGCGCTGACACAACTTAACTTGGATAGTCACAACCGCGTCTCTACAACCGACACTCGTCTGATAAGGCGGATCGTTCGGGATGCTGTCTATCGCGGCTACCCAGCGGAGAAGACGCTGGAGATGTGGGACAACGTGCGGCGAGGAGAGAAAAAGAACATCTTCCCGTATCAGGAACAGGCCGATGTGATGTTCAATTCAGCGCTCGCCTACGAGCTATCTGTTCTCAAGCCACTTGTTGAGCCGCTCCTGCTGCAGATTAGGGCTCCGCTCCAGCGGATCGAGGCCGAACGATTGCTCGCCTTCCTGCGGTGGTTCGATCCTTACTCGTCAGAGAGGATTCCGGGCAATTCTTTGTTGCGGGAATTTGTCGGCGGTTCCACCCTGCGCGATTTCACCCCGAGCCTATTGCTAGCCAGTGATGCGTGATGCGTGATCAGAAAACAGGTAAAGCATCCCCTCGCAGAGACGCAAAGAAAAGCAATGTGCTCGATTGCATGTAGCGTCGGAGCTTGTCTCCGACGTTGCTCCTTGTGAGCACACTCAACGTGGCAAGCGAGCTACCACGTTACGAGGGCGATGGGTTCATGTTCTGTAGCGTTGTGGCTTGCCTGCCTGTGCGTGTACGCATGCAGACAGGTCTACAACGTTGTCCTAATCATTGTCGAGCACAATCACTGCCGCTCGCACGGGTGAACCCTCGATTCCAGCGACCTTGATCGGAAAGGCAACAAGATACTCGTTTCCATCGGTGTCGCTTAGTTGATCCAGCCCAACGAGTCCTTCGACAATCGGTATTCCAGCATCAAGAAGAATATGATGCACGGGATATACTTGAGTATCTATCGGATCGGGACTGGGAAAGTCGATACCGAGGATGCTAATCTTGCTCTCAACCAGATGCTGAGCTGCGGCCGGGGTGAGATATGGGGAGCTCTTGTAGTAGGCCTTGCTACCGATTTCTCGGTCCCATCCGGTGTGTATTAGCACAGCACAATTGCTCAGGGTGGAAACGCCCGCGAACGCTTCCGGGCCAATCTCCCTATCCTTGGCAGAGATGACGACTACAGGTGGCATCACAAGCGGAAGCGAGGAGATATCGGTTCCTCCAGCGACGAAGTGCAGTGGGCTATCGACATGCGTGCCGCAGTGAGCTTCCAGGTGAGTGAACACTGAGAAGTTGTACCCATCGCTTTCTGCGCGTGCCAGTTGATTTACGCTCAAGCCGACATGATCGCCTGGGTAACCCTCCGTTCCGTTGCTGATCTTTCGTGTCAGGTCGATGATCTTGATGTTCATTCTCCTCATAAGACTCAGCCGTCAGCTTACAGCTTGACAAAGAAGAGCACTCCTGCTAGCTTGCTGGTCCAGCTGATACTGGTACGCCCGAGAGGACTTGAACCTCCGACCTTCGCATCCGCAGTGCGACGCTCTGTCCGCTGAGCTACGGGCGCATACCTTAATGACCTTCTGGTCTGGCG
>JAGGXO010000022.1 GCA_021163015.1 Candidatus Bipolaricaulota bacterium | reverse complement strand
GATTGAATGTATCGGACAAGGCATCGTGGGTGTTCAGAACAACCCAGGCAACGCCCTTCACTCCCCAATCGGAATCCGATGCAGCGCAAATCTGCGGGTACATATAGCCCCTCGGGATCTGATCTGGCAGCAACGGGTTCTTAACCATCCATTCATCGGCCCAGTCAGTCCCACCGGTCGCGGCGGTTCCGAAGACCGAGTAGTCGTACCAGTGATCTGCGTCCTCGAGGTCTTTTGGGTACACGAGGAAGAACCGCCCGGCACCCCAGGTGAGCGCCATCTCTGGTTCAATGACGGGCCCGAAAGCCAAGTCGGCGACAGTTAGCACACTCTCCCAGGAGCCTCCGTAGTCTCTGCTGCTGAAGACGTGGATCTCGTTTAGAACGGGCACGTACTGGGCTGCGACGATATAGTAGGCGCCCGATTCCATAAGCGAAGGCAACGGACCGTAGGATCTTGCGACTTCAAAGCAACGACCCGGCTTGGAGCTGCCGAACGTTCGATCTGCAAACCCGTGCGCGCGCCCATCAGGGCTGACGAATAGGTTGCGAACAAGGATCTTGTGAGTTGAGTCATCCGCGAAGAAAAGGTGAACCAGATCGAAGCCGGCTTGTTCGCCCACGACAAGCCGAACGTTGCTCAACGAACTGGTTGGAAAGTTGATAACTAGATTCCACGCGTGTCCATAGCCCACTGAGCGGTAGACGTAGACACCTCTTTGCCCGCCGAACTGATCTGCGGTCCCGACAACGCCCGCATAGAGGTTTCCAGTTGGCGATACGCCGATATCGAAACTTTCGACTAAGCCCCTGTGAACTGGCACATCTGCTCCCCAAGCAAGCGCTTGCACGCCGACAGCACAGATGGCTCCCATTACCAACAGAGCTACAACTGAGGACTTCATGTTGCACCTCCCTACACGACAACCAGCGTAGCAGAGTGATGCAATGAATACAATAGCAGCTCCATGGAGGTCTCCGCCTGTCGCACCCAAGAGCAACAGACCCCCCTAGTAATAACCTCTATCCCATTCCTCATCACCTCCAAACTCAACTGTATCTGCAATGCCCGCTCAACTACGAACCCTCACCAAAATCCCTTGGTCGGAAGTCCCACTGCTGAATCTGCCAATAAACACGCGCATCAATCGATTCCGCTTGTTGCAACAAAGGACTCACTGCGATCCGGCCTGTGTCACGGAAGACAGCTGGTTGACACCTCTACGCTTCCCCGGTGTATATCCTTGCGAGAAAGGAGGTGTCACAGTATGAAGAAACTTCCGCTCCTTCTGGTGGTTTCGATGATACTTTCCCTCGCGATAGGAACTACCGCGACTGGGCAGAATCAGATCAAGCCGCCTATCCGTATCCCGCTTCCCATAATGCGTTTTACATTGCTTCCAGACCTAGAGATCACCGAGATCTTGTGTTCCGACTCTACGGGTACCGTTACTTTCACTGTTAAGAACAACGGCCTGGGTCCACTACCCACCGGATGGGAACTCGAGTTGCAGCCGATGGCTCAAGTGTTCCTAATTGAAGGCGGAGTTGATGTTCTCCTAGGGGAAGTCTACCTTGCTGACGCCACTTCTTGGACAGCCGGTGGTATTCATCTACCTGGCGGCACATCTAGCTATGTGACCAGCGTCATCCTTGAAGGTCCCACGACAGTCAAAGTAGTCGCCGACTCCAGTGATCGAGTCCGCGAGCGTAATGAGAGGAACAATGAGACGATGGTCTACTACCGACCTTGTGGAAGAGCCACTGCGCCAGATCTGGAGGTGGTTAATCTGAATGTATCTTCTGGCTCTTACGCGTTGACTCCAGGATGGCATCTTGATCAGCGCATTGATGTCCGTATTGCGAATTCCGGTAGAGGATTGGCCAAAGGGACCAAGGATTGGCCATTGGATGGTTACACCATTGATTTCATTCTCTCCAGTGACGAAGTTGTTCCAGCCAACGCGACTGTAGTAGTCACTCCCTGGGGTGCGGTCTTAGAGAAACCCATTCCGTCCTCGTACTGGTACTACCAAGAGGACATGCTAATAGGGAGGATCAGCCAGACAGATGATCTCCCCCGTGAAGAAGAGATTGGGTACATGTTGGCTTTGTACCTAGGAGGCCAAGTCATCAACCTCCCGCGAGAGTATCCAGGGTTGGAATGGACAACAGGATCGAGGCTCTTCTACATCGTTGCTATCGTTGATCCGCTAAACAAGGTTGATGAGGTAAGAGAGGATAACAATCGGTTCTTTTTCCCCGTGCGCATCGAAAGGCCTCTGGGGTATGGAGGATAGCTATTCGTCGTTTGGAATGACATTAGTGCACTTTCCAGTCAGTTCACGACACAGGGCGTTTTCTCAGTGACCTATCAGATTCAACGCGAAACAACATATTACAAGAACTCACACCGATAGATCGCTCTTGATGCGAAATACACCTCTGGCTTGAGAAGCAGTCCTGCCGCTCCCTACAAGAATCGATCCTGCTTCAGGGCAGGGGTGAAGGTCAGGACTGATTCAGTTCCGAAAGCTCGAACCTATCTACCCTGGAGCAACTTCTCTCTGCGATGCTGTAGATGGTCCCAGTGTCAAGGAAGGAGAGGGGCTATCCCGCATGGGACGCCAGCTTCGTGAGAGCCGGCAGTCTCTGGATCCATCACAAGACGATGAATCGAAGAGGCACTGTTGCCTGACATCACGTCCATCAATGGATTGGGCAGCGGCTCAAGGACAGCGTTTGTGAGTTGCGCGCAAGCTGGCATCCGCCACTTCTCCCCGATCTCGCTCGAACGAGGCCAGCTCTTCTCAGTCGATTTGGCACCTGTTTCAGAAACGGTACTTCAGCATCGATTCGCCCATCTAACTCCGCGGCATTCATCCACTCTTGCGATCCATGCCCCGTCAGCTCAACGAGTACCTCCACAACCAGCCTACTTGTCCGACTCATCAGCATCGCGAGCACCTTCCTTGATACATCGATCAACGTATCATCGTTACAGAGGCCCCTGAAGCCAAGAATGGACCACCACGATTTGCAGGAAAGTGTGCTTAAATACTGGCTTTCGACCTCCTCCTAACGGAGCCTACCAAGCGGCGGCCAGTATTCGAGTTCTACAATCAGTCCTCCAGGCTCCAAACCCGCCTCACGCAAGTGTCAGACCGCACCGATCGCGATACAATGAACAGGATGAGAATCTATCTAAGAGGGGCCCAGCGCTCTGATCTCCGGTTCTTGCGTGAGATGCTGTATGAAGGCGTCTTCTGGCGCGCAAATGCGGACAGACCGTCGTTTGAAGAGGGACTCGCATTCCCAGGAGTCAAGAAGGAACTTGCCGATTGGGGAGAACGCGATGGAGATACAGCGGTTGTTGCCATAGTTGGTTCGACTAGGGTTGGAGCAGCGTGGTATCGATTCTGGACGGAAGACGACTCCAGCAGTGGATACATAAACGGGAATACTCCAGTGCTAGCCATTGCAGTTCACTGTGATTATCGGAATCGAGGGATCGGAAGAAGGATGATTGCCTGGCTGATGGATCGTGCATCGAAGCAGTCCATTGCTCAGATCAGTCTCAGTGTCTCGAAAGACAACCGAGCACTGAAGCTGTATCGCGAACTGGGCTTCCAGGAGCATTTCGACCGAGGAGACGCATTCACAATGGTTCGCAAAACCTGAGCGCCCTGAAATGTCCGGCGGGTGCATTCAAAATCCAGTCCCCAGGCTCCATACTGCCGGAATGTGGACAGAACGAAGGTTCTTCTCACAGGCGTATAGGCTCCAACCTCCGTTGCTGTAACGATCTTCGAGGATCCCGGTGTTCACACGTCGACCTGCCTGCCCGGCTGAGTCAGTCCATGTCGTCTTGACAGTATGATAGGCCCGACCTACGGGGCCGGGAGTCAGTCCTCCGCATGGGGGATCGTCACAGCCACACCCCCGACTTTGTGTCCGCCTTCGACGAACCGATGGGCCTCGACGATGTCGCCAAGCGAATACGTGCGGCCAAGGATGGCCGTGATCGTCCCCGCTTCGATAAGCTCTCTGAGTCGCGCCATCCGTTCGGAACTCAACTGCAAATTGCCATCATCAATCGAAACGTAACTCCCTTGCGGCGTGAGCGCTTCCGTGCACGCCCTCTTCAGCTTCGACGTCTTGAGCCCGCCAACCGAATCCAGGACGAAGTCGTAGCGCTCTCCCTCCGGCGGCGCATCAGTCCGTGTATAGTCGATCACCTGATCTGCATCAAGAGACCTCACCAAGCCGATGTTCTTCGTGCTACACACGCCAGTCACAATCGCGCCGAGATGCTTTGCGTATTGCACGGCGATCGTGCCTGACGTCCCCGACGCTCCGTAAATGAGGATGTTGTCGCCGGTCTGAATGTTCCCTTTCTCGACATACTGGAGTGCCAGCAGCCCGCCGTATGCGGCTGCAGTCGACTCCTCGTGCGTAAGACTCTCGGGCTTGAGCGCCAGGCACCCATGCCACGGAGAGTCCGTCTCCCTCATGCACCGATACTCGGCGTATGCGCCGAGGCGAAACCCAGTCATCCCGTACACCTCATCGCCAGGCTTGAACCGCGAAGTCTTCTCGCCCACTTCGTCCACAACGCCGGAAAAGACGAGACCTACAACAGGATGCCGTGGCTTGGTGATTCCCATCATCAGACGGAATGGAACCTGGAGTCGGGGCAACACGAGTGCCGATCGGATGAAGATGTCGCTTGCTGTGACTGCACTTGCGTGGATGCGTACGCACACTTCATCAGGTTTCGGGGACGGCTTCGGGACCTTCGCAAGCTGTAGGACCTCGGGCGGTCCATACCTGCGACAGATAACCGCATTCATCGTCGCTGCAGCGGGTATCCGGTTCTTGCTCATGCTTCACACCTCACTAGTTGCATCTTGGCCCTTGCCGATCGATGGAAACTCACGAATCCCCATTATGACCCGCCTCACCGGTTGGGTCCAATCCACAAGCAGGATCAGTCCTCCTAGGGAGCCAGCAGGCCCAGATCCAGGATGTAGAACAACGCAAAACGCCTCCGACAGGCCATTCAAGATCCTCGCGATCGCCAGACATGATCACCGATCACCATGATACAACTACCAAAGGCATTCTAGGCACAGCCTCCAACTCTCCACAGCGTCATCTAGTGTTCTTGCCTTGGCAACTCTGCTCGACGGAGGCGCGCAGATAACGGTGGAAATCTGCGCAGGGCCGAAGAGGGAACACGCAGAAGACTGGGTATTCGTCCCTCGACTCTCCCTGTATTCGTTGCCCCTTCTCCTGTTTCGGAGGTCCGTCACCACACCAGGCAAAGCGATCACAGCAATCCTGCGATGATTGCACTTAGTATTCCTACGGCAACATCACCTATAGCAGAGCCTCAACCAGCAGCTGTGCCATCCCAGCAGGGAAAATCATCTCACCCATGTTCTTGATTGTTTGCCACGCTCCCCAGAGGCGGAGTACAGTGCATGATCGGGTTGAGCGACTGCGTTGCCCGATAACTCCGAGGAGGGGTGAGAAATGAAAACGGGAAGGATCGTTTCACTGGTTCTGGGAAGTCTGATTCTGCTTGTCGGTATTGCTCTTCTGATCGGCGGGGGAACGCTGGTCGGTGTCGACCGCACCTTTAGCGATGAGGACGGATTCCTGACACTGCCAGCGAGCG
>JAGGXO010000094.1 GCA_021163015.1 Candidatus Bipolaricaulota bacterium | reverse complement strand
GGAGAGCTGCGCGCACCCCGGCCTCGGTGGCCATGGGATCGGCGGTGTTCTTCATGTTCGTCAGGTGGCCGGCGACGACCCCGCCGAGGGTGAAGTGGCTCGATCCGCTGATCCCCACCGCGGCGACGAGTTGATCCTCGCTCAATCCGAGCATCCTGCCGGCGACGAGCGGGCTGACGAACTGGGTGAGGGAGGCGTGGTGCCAACCGACCTCCCGCACGCCGGGATCGGCGGCGAGGCACATGCGCATCTCCAGCTCATAGGCGATGACGATCCCCACGATCAGATCCTCTCCGCTTGCCCCGTGTAGCTCGCCGGCGGCAAGAGCGGCGGGGATGATATCGGAGGGATGCGACGGGTCCTGCTTCCAGTAGATGTCGTTATAGTCCATCGCCCGCACGAGAAGGGCGTTCATCAGCGCGGCGTTGGGTGCGTTGCTTCTCGTCCCGTGGCCGATGATCGTCGCTTGTTCGTTTCCCCCGAGCTGCTCGACGTAGCGGTACGCCTGCCGCATGTCTTCATGATCGAGGGCAGCAAGGGCGCAGCCGACGCTGTCCAACAGGAAGCGCTTCGCCTCTTTGCGTGCCGGTTCCGGGATGGCGTCGTATTCAAGAGAGAGAGCAAAGCGAGCCAGTCTGCGGCTGATCGAGTCCATGAGATCCTCCTATGTCGCTTGCGCGATCGCTTCTGCCATCTGCGTTGTGGTCGATGATCCGCCCATGTCGTAGGTGCGCACCTTCCCTTCGGCGATTACCTGCGTGACTGCATTTTCGATGCGCTCCGCCTTATCTTTCTCGCCGAGGTAGTCGAGCATCATCTTGGCCGCGCGGATCGTAGCGGTTGGGTTGACCTTGTTCTGGCCGGCGTATTTGGGCGCGGAGCCGTGCGTGGGTTCGAAGACAGCGTAGTCTTCGCCGATGTTTCCCGAGGCGGCGAAACCGAGCCCTCCAACGAGCTGTGCAGAGAGGTCGGAGATGATATCGCCGAACAGGTTCGTGGCAACGAGGACGCTGTACTTCTGCGGGTTCTTCACCAGCCACATGCACATTGCGTCGATGTTCGCCTCCCACAGGTCGATCCCCGGGTACTCAGAAGCAATCTTTCGTGCCTCGCGCACCATCAGACCGGAAGTCTCGCGGATGACGTTTGGCTTTTCCACGACTGTAACGGTCGGATAACCGTGCGCCTTCGCGTATTCGAAGGCATCGCGCGCGATCGTCTGGCATCCCTTGCGGGTGAAGATGCGGGCCGAGATCGCCATGTCATCGTTGGAGACGCTCTTGTAGCGCTTCATCTTCGGGTGCGTGTTCAGGGCACTGCGGATGTTCTCTGGTACGGGGTGGAATTCGACCCCGGAGTAGAGCCCCTCCGTGTTCTCGCGGAAGACGACGAGGTCGATGTCGTCTCGCAGGTTGAGCGGATTACCCGGATAGGCCTTGCATGGCCGCAGGTTTGTGTGCAGGTTGAACATCTGCCGAAGGCCCACGATCGGGCTCGAATAGACGAGTCCTTTGCCTTGTAACTCCGGCGCCAGCTCCTTTGCCGCCTCGTCCTTTGGTTTGGATGTGATCGCACCAAACAGGCAGGCATCCGTCGATTTCAGCAGATCGATCGTTCGCCTGGGAAGCGGGTTTCCCTCTGTCTTCCAGAACTCCCACCCGATATCTCCTGGTATGTACTCGGCATCGAAGCCGACCTTGTCCAACACCAATCGCGCCGCGTTGAGCACGTCTGTGCCCACACCGTCTCCGGGGAGCCAGGCGATGCGGTACTTGGTCATGTTTTCCGTCCTCCTTAGGAACGTGGTGCCGTGATTATACCCAGCGGGCTCTGGGGCGGTAGTGCAGTTCTTGCGCGGGGCAGGTTGCAACCGGTGCCTCATGGCTATAGTCTATAGCTCTTACCAGATTGATAAGATACGAGGGCTGAAATGATATGTGGACATTGATTGCGGGTGCATTCATGGGATGGGGTTTGGGATCGAACGACGCTGCAAATCTGTTCGGTCCGGCTGTAGGCAGTCGCGCGCTGCGCTTCTGGACAGCAGCGAGTCTTGCCTCGCTGTTTGTGGTCATCGGTGCAGTTGTCATGGGGAGTCGCGGGTTCGCTACCTATGGGGCGATCGGAACGCAGACCTTGGTCTCCGCATTTACGGTGATGCTTGCAGCTGGGATCACCGTGGCAGCGATGACCGTGCTTGGTCTTCCGATCTCCAGTACGCAGGCGACGGTGGGAGCAATCATCGGGGGGAGTCTGCTCAACGCAAGCGGGGTCAATCTGCAGCCGCTTGTGAAGATCTTCCTTTCTTGGATACTGACTCCAATAGGAGGAATGATTGCTGCCTATATTCCCTACAAGATTGTCACCCTCTATCCCCACACGGTCATCGGACGATTTGCTAGCCACGACAGATTCATTCGCTGGGGAATTGTGCTTGTCACCTGCTATGGCGCCTTTTCCCTAGGGGCGAACAACGTTGCTAACGTAACTGGAGTGTATGTCAAATCTGGGTTGCTCTCTCCGTTCACCGCGGCTATCTTCGGTTCGCTGGCGATTGCTCTTGGCATAATGACGTTCAGCAAACGAGTGATCCGCACTGTGGGCAGCGGTCTTGTCCCTCTCGATCCGTTCGCCGCTCTTGTTGTTGTCTTGGGCGAATCGATCACTTTGAACATCTACGCGATGATTGGTGTTCCTGTCTCCGCATCCCAGGCCGTTGTGGGAGCCGTAGTCGGTATTGGTTTGGTGAAAGGGATGAAGACGATCGACGGTCGCGCACTCGTGCGCGTGCTGTTTGGTTGGCTAGGCACGCCGACGATCGCCTGTGGTCTCTCTTTGGCCCTTGGCCTCCTCGCGCGAGCAATAACTTGAGGAACGCGGAGCTTGGAACTCGGAACTCGGAGTGCGGAACCAAGAAAGCGTCTCTCACGCAAAGATCGCCAAGGGATGAGAAGAAGAAAAGGCCGGGATCTTTCCCGGCCTTCGTTTGAGCACCAACTTAGGATTTGTGCTACTTGTCTTCGAGCGCTGCCTGTGCCGCTGCTAGGCGCGCCACTGGGACGCGATAGGGGCTGCAACTGACGTAGTCGAGACCAACCCTGTGGCAGAAGTGGATCGAGGACGGCTCTCCGCCGTGCTCTCCACAGATACCGAGGTGGATATCGGGTCGGGCCTTCCGCCCGAGTTCACAGGCCATCTTTACTAGCTTTCCAATTCCATCCTGGTCGAGGACTTGGAACGGGTCGTGTGCGTAGATGCCCTTGGCGACGTACTCCTTGAGGAACTTGCCGGCATCGTCGCGCGAGAAGCCGCACCCCATCTGGGTGAGGTCG
>JAGGXO010000106.1 GCA_021163015.1 Candidatus Bipolaricaulota bacterium | reverse complement strand
GTGTTGGAGATCCCCTCCATCTCAAGGGCGTTTAGCATACCGTCCTTCTTTGCTCCCAGCTTTACCCGCACCCGCATCGGATGGCGCGTGCGCGACGAGACGAACTCCTCCTCGCGCGTCAGTTCGATCAGTGCCGGGCGGCGCGTGCGCAGGGTGATGAGGGCGGCAACCACTTCTAAGATGATCTCCTGCTTCGTCCCAAATCCGCCTCCCACCCGCGGCTTGATCACACGGATCTGATGCACGGGAATTCCCAGCGCGTAGGCGACGATCCGCCGAACGTGAAACGGAACCTGCGTGCTTGTGCGCAAGACGAGTCGATCGTCCGGTGCCAGGTAGCTCAACACGACGTGCGGCTCGATCGGAGTGTGTTGTGCGTACTGCGTCTCACATGTTGTCTCCACGATCACGTCCGATTCCGCGAAGCCACGCTCCACATCGCCGGCCAGGATGTCTATGTTGGCTACTATGTTACGCTTTGCGTCGTAGATCCCTGTGGAGTCATCTTCACCATGAACGATTGGCGCATTCTCTGCCTGCGATTCATCGATCGACAGCACTGCTGGGAGCTTCTCGTATGTTACCTCTATCTTCTTCAGTGCCTCCTCGGCTATCTCTGGCGTCTCAGCAGCGACGGCGGCAACACGATCCCCGACGAAGCGCACGACCGTGTCGAACATGCGCGTGTCGTAAGGTGAAGGCTCGGGAAATCCCTGTCCGGCGGTGGTGTAGCGCGTGCTTGGCGTATTCTTATGTGTTAGTACCAGAACGACGCCCGCGATCGCTTCCGCGACGCTGGTATCGATGGATACGATACGCGCGTGCGCGTGCGGGCTGCGCAGGATCTTCACGTACAACGTACCAGGCAGATCGATATCGGTCGTGAACAACGGTTTTCCTGTGACCAATCCTCGGCCATCCACCTTCAGTTCGCTCTTGCCAACGGTGGCGAAATTTCTCTTCTTTTCGTCCATTACTTCGCCTCCCCGCTAATCTTCTTGGCCGCCGTCTTTACCGCCTTCACCTGCTTGACATAGCCGGTGCAGCGACAGAGGTTCCCCGAGAGGGCCTCCTTGATCTCAAGGGGGCTTGGATCGGGGTTATGGCTCAGCAGATCGTAGGTCGCCATCTCCATCCCCGGCGTGCAGTAGCCGCATTGCACGGCGCCCTCTTCGAGGAACGCCTCCTGGATCGGATGCAGCTTCCCGTCATTCTCCAGCCCCTCCGCCGTGAGGATCGTTCCTCCATCGGCCTTAACGGCGAAGACGATGCACGAGGTGACCGCGCGCCCATTCAATATGATCGTGCACGCGCCGCAGTCGCCGGATTCGCATCCTTTCTTTACGCTCTTGTACCCCTCGCGCCGCAGTAGCTCAAGGAGAGTCTCTCCGGGGTTCACTGCAAATTGACGTTTCTCTCCGTTGATGGTCAGAGTGATGTCGATCATTGTCCCCCCTCCAGTCTCTGTGCAATCTCGTGCAGGCAACTCTTCACACCGGCGTAGATAAGCTGCTTACGATATTCACCGCTTGCCCGCCGATCGTCCGCTGTCTTCACAGTATCGCGTGCTACCTGCGCTACTCTCTCGATCGTTTCATCACTCAACGCTTCTCCGGGAAGTGCTGCCTCTACCTGTGGCAAGCGCGTGGCGAGCCTCGGCGTTCCGCCGGCAGCGATGCGCGCCTCCGTGCAACGACCTTCTTCCACGTGCACGTAGCAGGCACAGTTCAGAAGGGCGATATCGTAAGCGGTGCGGCTGAACTTGTGGAATGCTGCATAATCTCCTGGACCAGATACGGGGATCATCACCGATGTCAGAATCGAGTTCGCGAACCTCTCTCGCGACGCGTACAGATCCCCAAGACCCATGGTCCGAGAGTCCCCATCGTACAGCGTTATCTCTGCGTCGAGCACCAGAAGGAGAGGGATCACATCCGACCACGAATGAGCGCTTACCAGCGTCCCTCCAATTGTTGCCATATTTCGCAAGAGCGGCGAGCCAACCTTGCGCATCATCTCCGCTACCACACCGTTGCAGACATTCGCGACGGATCTATTCTCCAATACCTCGTTCAGCGTTGCTGTCGCGCCGATCACTATGCTCTCAGCGCTCTCCTCAATTGAGGAAAGGTTTAGGGTACACAGATCGATAAGCGTTGTCACATCGCCTGGAAGAGTGCGAGCGACGTCCGCCCCTCCACCGACGTAGCGGGCGGACTTGCCGCCATTGCGCAACAGGGTCAGCGCCTCCTCCGGCGTCGATGGTCGAAGGTATTTCGTAACTTGACTGCGAGACACGATCCCCTCCTTGACTTCGCGGTTGCCATATTGGCCGCAAAAGACTGATCCAGATCATTACGTTTGATACTGTACACCGAAGGCGGAAAGCAATTCAACTCCCCTCTCGGAAGATCCGTTGTAGATAGTACTTCCAGCCCATCCTCATCTGGTGTTGAGTTTGTGTTCGGGTTTCGGGGTGCGGATGTAGAAGGGGATTCACTACAAAGGGCACGGAGAGTCGAACCAGATGAGATCTTTCGCGAGGCAAGTGCTTGTTTCATGTCATCAAGATCAGGCGAGTGATCGAGTGCTTTGTCATTCGACTGCTCGCGTACTTTGCGCTGAGAAGCTTCCGCTTTTCCCCGGCATCTCGGCACTTGAGTATCCCTCTTTGCTTGCGCCTCAACAAGGCAGAAGCTTGGACAAGCATGTAGATTGCGGCATATGACATATGACGTTGCGGACGAGCGTTGTCGTATGCCATAATGCGCATTGATCTCTGGGAGCGGACAAGGATGGTGAGCAATGTGAAGAAGATCGAGAGCTTCGGGTCAGGATGCCCAGTAGGATGCCCAACGTGCAGAACACCAAGAGATACAATCATGCAAGCTATCAGCGAGCTTGGGCTTCACGTGCGCCTTGTCAATTCCAACGACATCGGCGAGGCGCAGGAGCGCGGAGTGACACGATTGCCTGCTCTGGTGGTAGATGGTGAGGTAAGATCCCAGGGGAAGACGCTTAGCGTGCAGGAGATAAAAGACATCTTGCGCAAAACGGAAGATGCAAAGGATCAAGCAACAGGAGGAGAAGAATGAAGAGAATCGTCGTAAGCCTTGCGCTACTGCTGGTGTTGAGCACGGTGGCGGTACTTGCTGCACCGCAGATCACTGTGGATAGCAATATCTATGAATTCGGCACGGTGCTGGAAGGGGTGGTTGTGACACACACATTCGTTCTCACTAATGCTGGTGACGAAGTGCTAGCAATAAGCAATGTGCGTACGAGCTGCGGATGCACAACGACGGACCTGGCGAAGAAGAGCCTCGGCCCGGGCGAGTCGGTGAACCTTGATGCTGTGTTCGATACCGTAGGCTACGGTGGGCGAACTGTCACCAAGATGATATACGTTGAATCGAACGATCCTGCAACTTCGAAGCTTGTATTGCAGCTGAAAGGGACGGTCAATCGGGCACAGCAGTACAACATCGCGTGCGGGGACCTGAATTACTTATTCTTTCTACTCGTCGATTTGCGCGACCCCGATGTGTACGCCGCGTCTCACATGCTTGGAGCAATCAATATTCCATACGACGAGCTGAGTGACTGGACTGATCGGCTTCCAACCGGCGTGTTGATCATCCTCTACGACCAAGACGGGGTGCTGAGCGACGAAGCCGCACAGATGCTCAATAAGAACGGCTTCCCAGAGGCAAAGAGCCTCCTCGGTGGGCTGGACGAATGGAATCGCACGTTCAAAGGTAAATTCATATTTACAGCAGCAAGCGACTAACAAGTCAGCCGTTGTGGAACAGATGACCCGTTGAACGCCGCACGTTACTGTGCGGCGCTCGTCTTGTATCCAAGTTGCAGGCATAAACAGTGGATGCGCTGCGATCGCATTTGATAGCAAGCTATCTTCGGTTCCTTAGGGATTTCGCTCCATTACCTCAGCAAGGAATGTCGCCTGCCCTTGACAACTGCTACGATTCATGCTATGGTCGTCGCAGATATATGGAGGTTTCATCGAGTGAACAAGTTTAGTGTGGTTTCCGTCCTGCTGGTCCTGGTTATCACCCTGGTCATTATCGGGGGTGGGCCTTAGCGCGTTGGACGAAACCACCATAAAATGAGCCTTAAAAGGGCCGTCCAACCGGGCGGCCCTTATTTTTTGCTGTGATAAGGAGGAGCAAATGATGCTGAGTGGCGCGCAGATTGTGTGGGAGATGTTGCACCGCGAAGGGGTCGAAGTGGTGTTTGGGATTCCCGGCGGGGCGATCATGCACACCTACCATCCCCGGAATCAATACGGGGTTCACCACGTCCTTGTCCGCCACGAGCAGGGTGCGGCCCACGCTGCAGATGGCTATGCACGCGTCACAGGGAAGGTTGGGGTGGCGATCGCGCGTGCCGCTGGGGTAGATCTGCCGCTTGAGAAATTCGATCAGATCAGCGGCCGCACCCCGTACCTGGTCAAGCTC
>JAGGXO010000073.1 GCA_021163015.1 Candidatus Bipolaricaulota bacterium | reverse complement strand
TTCAAGTAGTCTGCTTGTGCTAGACTTATTGTGTCTTTCTCGGTTCCGATCGATCTTGTTGCTGGGCTAATCAGGGTGTGCAGTACGTCCAGGTAGTTGGGCGTGTCCTCGGGAAACGAGATAATTCGGTCAATCCAGCAATCACGTTTGGCGCGGTTGAGATCCAGTTTAGCAACGATGTACGTTACACCTTCTGTGGGAGAGATGGCTAGCATGGAACTCACTGCACGATTGAGGCGAAACCCGGTGAAGTAACGGATGTTGTCCCGATCGAAAAGTAGAGCAAGATCAAGGCCTTGCCCTCGCATCAGGTCGATTAGTGTGTCTACACGCCGCGAGAAACCAGCAGAATCAGAGGTTTTCACGGATCGATTTCTCCTCTTCCGGATTGACCAGGTACACTTTCTTTGGCACACGGGATTCAAGGCTAGAATCGGCTTGCCCGGCAAGCTCCAAAATGATCATCTCCCCGGAGAGGGTATCAAGGAGCGATTCCAAATCCGCTTGCGACAGGTCCAATTTCTCCTCCAGCGCGGAGCGTTCGATGTACGGGGAATCGATGATCGCTCGCAGCACATCCTTATAGCGTGGATCCGTATTGATAAGAGTTTTGAGATCCATTAGACACCACCTCCTGCGGTATTAAGGTCCTCTACCGGCATGTAATCCAGATCGTAGCCAAAGTGTCGCGGGCCAAACATCTCGATTCCTTTCGGTGTTCTCATCCTCTCGTGTGCCGGAATGACAACGACAGTTCCTCGATAGCCATACTTCATGATGTCGGTACGGATCGGCTCGCCCGTCTCCGAGTCGAGGATAGCGATAAGATCGGGTGGAAGACAGAGGACTTTCCCATCGACGCGTAGGTTCAACCACTCGTTCTGGAAGTCGAGGGTGGCGGTCTGTCCCTTATAGGAATCGATACCGTCCAGGGTGACCGTTCCTAGCGTGAAGCCCTTGTTCGTCTCCGATCCAAAGTCGCGATTTATGTCGACAATCTTGCCGCGGAAGACACGGAAACCTTCTACATTTCGCTCTTCCTTCAAGCTGTTGAGCAGCTCGACGATCGGGTCGAGATGCTCTTGCCGGGCGCGCATCACCGCTCGGCCCACCGCCCAGGCGATGCTCTGCGAACCAAGGATCGATGTCTCTTTCATCTGCTCTCCGGTCAAGGGGTAGGTGGCGATCCAAGAGATGCCGCCGTAGGCCATTGCCGCCCGACGAGCAAGCGTCTCTGCTAGTACGTCATCATCTCCGGTGTCGATCACGGTGACATTCTTGCGATTATCGACCGATACCGTGGGAGAAGAATGCATCCCGTGTGTAACCCAGGAGGTCATCTGCAGCTCGGGGAAGGCCCGATTCATCCCGTCGACATCGATCACGGGGATGCCCATCTCTCCAGCAGCAGCGTAGGAGACGGGAGAGTTGACCCCTCCACACTCAAGCGGGATCGTCGCCTCGATCTTCCGTCCCAGGTAGGTCTCCAAGCGCTCCATGGCGAGACTCAGCACATCGCTGCTCGGCGGTTTCTCCGTGAGGACGATCGCCGCTCCCAGACAGGCCGTGCTCGCCGTCTGAATCTCGTCGGGAACGTCCATCGGATCGACCATGAGGATTTCCTTTCCCTCATCTAGCACCTTGTATGTCCACAAGAGGCCGATCTCGGGATCGCCTCCTCCGCCGGTGGCGAGTATGGAGGCGCCCAGCGTTATTTCGCTGATCGCTTGTTTGTCAATCACTCGGAAGTTCCTTATCCCCCATTCCTTTAGGATTTCGCGCGCACTCAATTGGGATTTGTTCATCGGAGTACCTGCCCTTTTACCCGGATACGAATCTTCTCGCGCTTCCCTGGCATGTACGTAAACGGAATCTCCTCCACATCGATCACTTCGACTGTATCTCTGATTGCGCCAGCCGATGCAGCGTTGTCCTTAGCGTGTTCTGTCACCTGTGCAATCGCCTCATCGCGGTTATCGATATCAAGATCGACAACGCCTTCCGCGTAGGCTCCTATCTCGGCGATCGTCGTTCCGACCGCACCGCCGACCTCGAAGTGATCCGGGCTGAGAACCTCACTGACACCCACAATGTTCTCCTTGGGAACGACCATCGCTCCCCCGCCGATGAAGATCGCCGGAACAGGGTCGGGGGTGGTCTTCATTTTGTCGATTACCTCTTCGATCGTCGTCTTAATCCTTGCCCAGGCAGCGCTTATCAGCGGCTTGGGGACCTCCGCGATCTTCTCAGGGTGAGTGGCGAAGCTTGTTTTGAATACGTCAAGCTTCTGCCTTAGCTTGCCCAATGCTACGGCCGTGTCGTGCACTGTCAGCAATGGACCGCCAAACGACTTCCCAAGCCGAACCAGGTTGTAGCCGACACTCTCTGGTCCAAGGGAGGTAACATCGTTTCCATCGTGCTTGATGATCGTTCCGCCGCCAAGGGCGATGGAAAGGAGATCGGGACAACGTATGTTCGTCTTCACACCGCCTATCGTTACCGTGATCGAGGACTCTCTGGGAAAACCGTTAACGATGTAGGCGACATCGGTCGATGTCCCGCCTATATCGACCACCACGCCATCCTCTATTCCGGACAGGTAGACCGATCCGCGCACGCTTGCCGCGGGGCCGGAGGCGACTGTGAAAATGGGGTAGTCCACCGCGTAATCAGCGGACATCACACTCCCATCGTTCTGCACGATGAACAGAGGAGCGTCGATTCCGCGCTCGCGAACGGCCGCACGAAGCGACTTGACCGCACGTTGCATCACCGAGATGACCGATGCGTTGAGGATTGTCGAGTTCTCGCGTTCCAGAAGCGAGATAGTCGCGATGCGGTGCGACAGGGTAATATGGACGTCATCCCCCAACACTTCGCGCACGATCTTCGCCGCTTGCTCCTCATGATCGTTGATGATTGGGGAGAAGACGCCGGTGATCGCCACCGAGTTCACTTTCCCCTTCATAGAGCGACAAGCGTTCTCGATCGCCTTCGTGTCAAGGGGCACGATGTCACGTCCGTCGTATTCCGAGCCGCCGCGGATGATGTGCACTAGCTCGCTCCCGCCGATCGCTTCTTTAAGGTCCTCTGGCCAGCCGGTCAATGGAGGGATTGCCGTTGTCGCCGGCGCTCCCAAGCGGAAAACTCCCACTTGGTTCAGGTTTCGGCGTTCGATTAGGGCGTTGGTCGTGTGTGTCGTTCCAAGCGAGACCATCGCCACATCCGCCGGATTAACTCCCGACTTTGTCAGCACCTCATCGAGCGCCTCGACGATCCCGCCAGTGACGTCCTGAGTGGTGAGAGATTTCGACTTGGAAAGCACGTTTCTCCCTTGCATGACCACCCCGTCGGTGAACGTCCCTCCAACGTCAAATCCAACGCGCAGTTGTCCCTTTTCTTCCATTCGTTCTACCCCCAGAGTCCCGATAGGCCGTATTGATTCTCTATCTTCCACTCAGCGATCTCGGAGCGTGGTGGCGATTCGTACCCGTAGATCTTGCTGTGCGTCCACGCGAAGCGCCCCTTGAGTTCGCTCAAGAATTCCGCGTACTTGAACGGTGCCAGGATCGCGTCGATCACGGGAACACCCAGTTCCTCCTGTAACTCCTTGTAGAAGCCAAACTCGATTGTGCACCCGAGGATGATCACCTCGGCTCCATCGACCTCCACCGCTTCTCTTGCAGCATCTCGCATGCGCTGCGCGGTCAGAGCCGGATCCTTCTGGAAGTCATAGACACCCATATCGAGCGACTTGAACGACGCCAATTTCTCGGAGAATCCGTATTTCACTACATTTTCGTGCATCTTGGGGATCCACTTCCTCCGTCCAACAAGGATGGAGAAGGAGTGGCCCAGCGTGGTGG
>JAGGXO010000136.1 GCA_021163015.1 Candidatus Bipolaricaulota bacterium | reverse complement strand
GGGCCTTTCCGTAGCAGGCCTGGCCCTAATCGGGCTAGTGATCGTCGTCGTACTGTTCCATAAGTGGTTCGATCCGGCCACCTTGCACATTGAAACGCGGTATCTGTTCGGCGTGAAATCGATGGGAGTCAACTTCATCCGCGGGGCGCTAATCGTCAGTGCCTACTCGATGGGCGCGTCGCTCGTCGCGTTGTTCGATCGTGTCGGCGGTGGCATCTACACCAAGGCAGCGGACATGGCCGCCGATATGGTTGGAAAGGTTGAGATGCACATCCCGGAGGATGATCCCCGCAACCCAGCTACGATCGCCGATAACGTGGGAGACAATGTCGGAGACGTCGGCGGTCTAGGAGCAGATCTGCTTGAATCGTTCGTCGGAGCGATCATCTCGGTAATCGTCATGGTCCTCTACTTGTACGTGGGTCGCGGTAATGCAAGCATCCAGGGAATCATCGGTAAGCTTGGCCTTTCATCCGGGTTTAATGCCGGCAACTTCAATTGGGTGCTACTCGCACCGCTGATGATCGCGGCTGGAGGGTTGTTCTCCAGTTTCCTTGCTATTCTGTACGTAAGGTTCAGCAAACGACAAGAGGGAATGCAGCAGATCCTGATGAACGGTACACGCATAGCCGCGCTATTCACCGCTGCTACGACGTTCCTGTTCTGCTACTTGTCCCCGTTGGGGCTGAATATTTTCTACGAGGTCATCCTCGGTCTGATTGCCGGCGTAGCAATCGGTTTCTTCTCCGAATACTATACGTCAACAGACTACAAGCCAACCCGCGAATTAGCCAAGGCAAACCAGGATGGTCCGGCGATCGCCGTGACCGAGGGCTTGGCTCTTGGCATGATAAGCACCTTCTTCCCTGTGGTTGTCATCGCTGGGGCGACAATCGCTGCGTTTCAGTTTGGTGACCTGCTTGGCGTCGCGTTTACGGCTATGGGGATGCTTTCCTTCGTCGCGATGACCGTCGCTGTCGATACGTACGGTCCAATCGCCGATAACGCGGGCGGAATCTCCACCATGGCTGAACTCCCACCTGAGGTGCGTGAGCGCACGGACAAGCTCGATTCGATCGGCAACACCACCGCAGCAATCGGCAAAGGATTCGCCATCGGGTCAGCGGCTTTCGCCGCCCTCGGCCTGATTGCTGCTTTCATGTGGTCGGCAATCGGCAGCGCATCGCAGGTCGTCTCTCCGCAGCTCCCAATCGTCGGTCAGATCGCGGGACAATTCTCTCCTACAGGAAATCCAATCGAGGTGGGAGCGTTCGTCATCGCCGGATTGATGCTGGGTGCCATGGTCCCCTACGTCTTCTCGGCGCTCCTCATCCGTGGTGTTAGCCGCACGGCTGGCGTTCTTGTTGAAGAGATCCGTCGCCAATTCAAGGAGAATCCGAAGATCATGTCCGGCGAGGCAGTCGCCGACTTCAAGCGTTGCATCAGCATCACCGCACACGGAGGACTGCACAAGATGTTCCTCCCAGCAATGATCGCCGTCATCACTCCGCTCGCTTTCGGCCTCATCTTCGGCCGGTACGCACTCGGTGGATTCCTAATCGGCGGCCTCCTCTCAGCAATCCAGCTCGCAATCTTCGCCGGAAACTCGGGTGGCGCGATGGACAACGCGAAGAAATACGTAGAGGAAGGACACTTCGGCGGCAAGGGGTCCGAAGCGCACGAGGCAGGTGTTGTTGGTGACACCGTTGGTGATCCATTGAAGGACACCGTCGGGCCGTCACTCGACATTCTGATCAAGCTGATGAGCGTAATCGCTCTAGTATTTGCTTCGCTCTTCCCGATCTACCCGATCTTCATGTAAGAGACCGCAAGGATCTGTACTAACAACGGGCCCTGTCTTAGATGGCGGGGCCCGTTGTTGTTCGCTGCGTTCGATCTGTACATCCCAGGGATCACGAATGGCTCAAATAGGACGAATCATCAACATTTAGAGAAGCATCCAGTGAGGAAGGGACCAGGCTGCTGGCTTGGTCATTCTTGATATCCGTGAGACTTGTTTCATTCGTGTCATTCGTGATCCTCAGCTGTTTGAGAAACCGTAAACACACGCCCTGGAAAAGCGTATCGCGAATAACCCGAATGTAATGAATGCCACAAATACACAGCAAGATTCTCTACTGTACGCTGTATGCCTTTCCCTAGCGCTATTTGTGCTATTCGAGTGATTCGTCTCCATTCGTGATTGCTCACAATCGCAGGCTGCGTGTATACTCTAATCTCACTTCAGAAAGGAGAGACGCCATGCACAACCCATTTCTGATCGGCGAACGGATCTACCTGAGGCCCCTTGCGGAAGAGGATCTCGATCGCTGCATGCGTTGGATCAATGATCCCGAGATCCTCAGCACCCTGGGACGGCGGTTTCCTATGAGTCGTACACTAGAACGAGAGTGGCTCACGAGCCACTACAAGAGCGAGAAGGACTTAGGCCTCGCAATCGTCATCAAGGATGGTGACGTGCATATTGGAAACTGCGGCTTACACCAAATCGATTATCAGAACCGTAATGCAGAGTTTGGGATCATGATAGGTGAGAAGGAGCACTGGGGGCACGGCTTTGCCCCAGAGGCGGCGAAGTTGATCCTCCGGTACGGATTTGACGAACTCAACCTACATCGTATCTCGCTGGAGGTCTATTCCCACAACAAGCGTGCACAGAAGGCATACGAGAAGGTGGGCTTCATCCACGAAGGAACGCTGCGCGAGGCGTACTTCCGCAACGGCTGCTACTACGACGACCTGATCATGGGAATCCTGGATACGGAATGGAGGCAAAATGGAACCACCGTTCTGGACCGATAAGGATCGTTTGTTCGTCTTCTGGGGGCTGGGAGTGTCGTTCAACTTCAAGTTCATCGCCAGAAAACTTGGCCTCCTAAAATCGTTGGCTCGACCCGTCACCGATGAAGATCTCCCAAAAAGTGAGTCTTCCCTCCAAGCGCAAGAGGATCATCTCCGCGAACAGATCGAGGTTTCGAAGTACGAGGAGAGAACGCACTGATCCCGTCTTCAGCAAAGAGCACTGTGGAACATCGTCTAAATCTACCCTCTCTCAGCGCTTTGCGCCTCAGTTGTCACGGCCCTCTCGCCATTGACGTGTTTTTCTTCGCGCCTTTGCTGGCCGACATTCATTCTGTTCTCTCACCAATACTAAATCTGCTATCAGTAAATCACCGGTATGGTGCGCGGTTGATTTCCGGTTGCTGGTGCGCCTCCCTCCGCAAAGGTTAAGTCCGCGCTTTTCAGCAAACCTGTAAAAGCAGTCCCACTTCTGTTATAACTAGCATGGCGAAGAACCGATCGGGTAGGAGGGCGTAATCTTCGTGAGCTAGAGCATAGGAGGAGCGAACGTGGATAAGAAATCTTCTCACAAGTTGCATCATCCTCTATTTCAGAGGTATGCGAAGAACCCCATCCTCTCACCGGAAGATTGGCCCTACATGGCTAACGCGACCTTCAACCCAGGGGCGGCGACCATCAATGGTGAGACAATCCTCCTCGTACGGGTCGAGGACATGCGCGGCTTCTCACACCTCACCATCGCCAGAAGTAACGATGGGAAGACCGATTGGCACGTCGATGATCACCCAGCACTGAAGCCTGAGCTCGAGTCCCGCGAAGAACAATGGGGCCTGGAGGATCCGCGCATCGTGTTCTTAGAAGAGCGCGGTGAATACGCGATCACATATGTCTCATTCTCCAGCAGCGGGCCACTCGTCTCACTGGCACTAACAGAGGACTTTCAACGGTTTACCCGCGTTGGCTCCATCATGCCACCCGAGGACAAGGATGCATCCCTCTTCCCGCGACGCTTCAAGGGACGCTACGCCCTCATTCACCGCCCGATCATCCGGGGAGAGGGGGACATCTGGATCTCCTTCTCCCCCGATCTCACGCACTGGGGCGATCACAGGGTACTCCTCCCCACGCGACCCGGATGGTGGGACTCTCAGCGCGTCGGCTTGGGCACACCACCAATTGAGACCGATGAAGGCTGGTTGATCATCTATCACGGGATCCGCATGACCGCCTCAGGGGCCCTGTACCGTGTCGGCCTCGCCCTTCTGGACCTAGAGGAGCCGTGGCGGGTGATAAGGCGAAGTGCAGAGT